>NZ_LWFE01000224.1:0-23622 GCF_001635675.1 Oleiphilus sp. HI0061
CTTTTGATTCTCTAAACCCTTACATTTTAAAAGGAACCAGCCCCTTCAATTCTCCGGGAATGTTTATGTATGGGTTTACAGAGCTAAATGAAACTTTATTAGCAGGAACCGGAAGCTACTCACCATCAGGCGATGAACCACAAAGTGCCTATGCCCTGTTGGCCGCTAAAATCCGTTACCCCCAGAATTATGCTTGGGTCGAGTTTGATATCCAGCCAGAAGCACACTTCCATGACGGGCACCCGGTCGACGCTGAAGATGTTGTGTTTTCATATACTACCCTTACAGAAATCGGGCACCCGCGTTTCAAACAAAGCCTTCGCGCCGTTACCAAAGTCAAAGCGATTGACGCCGATACAGTGCGCGTTGAGTTCGATCAGGCCGACCAAGCTGCAAATATCTTACGATTTGGTGAAATGCCGATATTACCCGCGCACTTCTGGGTGGATAAAGATTTCGAACGCAGCTCCCAAACCATTCCACTGTTAAGCGGGCCTTATAGAGTCGGTGACGTAAAGGTTGGCCAGTCAATCAAGTTAGAGCGTGTAAAAGACGCTTGGTTTACTAAGTTGCCTAAGGGTGAATTAAATATCTATAAAGGTAGATATAATTTCGATACCGTAGTGATAGATTTTTACCGCGATCAGTCAGTGGCATTTGAGGGCTTTAAGTCTGATAGCTTTGATCTGTTTTTCGACTATACCGCAAAAAACTGGGCTAAGGCCTACGACTTCCCTGCCTTGAATGAAGGTAAGGTCATTAAAGCGGAAATTAAACATGATATTCCCAGCACCACTCAGGCTTTTTTCTTTAACAACCGCCGTAAGATATTTTCCGATCCAAAAGTCAGAGAAGCACTGAGCTTAATGTTTGACTTTGAGTGGACGAACAAAGCCCTTTTTAATGGCGCTTATAAGCGAAACCAAAGCTACTACCCTAATTCAGCATTCAAAGCTACTGGCCTCCCTAGTGAAGAGGAGCTTGAACTACTATTGCCTCATAAGAAAAATTTGCCTGTTTCCCTATTTGAGTCTGCCTTTTCCCTACCCAAAACTAAAGGCAATGGAAATATTCGTACAGTACAACGCAGAGCACTCAATCTTTTAAAACAAGCTGGCTGGATTTTAAAGGATGGTGAATTAAGGCATGCAAACAGCGGAAAAGTATTTAGCTTCGAAATACTCATTCGTCAGGCTGGAATCCAGCGCGTTATTCTACCTTTTGTGAAGAACTTACAAAAAATCGGTATTACTGCAGAGCCACGGCTAATCGATACAGCTCAATACAAAGTACGGTTAGATCAATTTGATTACGATATGACGACTGTTTCTTTGTCTCAGGGTCAGGCCCCCAGTTACGAGCAACGAGACTACTTTCATTCCGATACGGTTAATATCGAGGGCAGCCAAAATTATGCGGGTATCAATGACCCTGTCGTTGACGACCTGCTTGGCCATGTATTGCGAGCCAGGACCCGCGCAGAACTGATAGTCGCAATGAATGCGCTAGACCGAGTACTCTTATGGAGACACTATAGCATTCCAAACTGGCACCTAAACTACCACCGTCTTGCCTATTGGGATCGATTTGCTCGTCCAAGCACTCAGCCGCCCTATAAGCTTGGTGTTGAGAACTGGTGGCGTAAAACAAGCAATGATTAGGGTTTCCCATTTCCTGTAACATTCCTGTCATAAAAACTTAATATCCTGTATTGGTCGTATCACACACAAAACGGGAATCAAGCAATGATCGCACAGAAACTACGTATACTTGGCTTATCAACGGTTATGGCTCTTGGTGTAGCTGCGTGCGCAAGCACGGATACAAAAGAAGCTACTTCAGCGTCTGAAACAATGCAAACGCAAACAAAGATGTCAGTAAAGGTACCGGCATTATATGAAGTACACCACGATGGCCGTATTTACTTTTTCTATGATAAAGCCTTATACCAATCTTTCCTTAAGACTGGGCATACTGCTTACATGGTTGCACGCATCGGTGCAGGCCCTAAAGGCGAAACCCTAAAGTTTGCTTTGACAGGCGAAGATAAGAAGAAGCGTTCAGGTATTCCAAGTATTGATCTGATTGAAGGCACTGTAGCGCCAGCCCAGCCATTCTATGGTGAAATGCGCATGGAAGGCCGAATCTACGTCTTCAGCACACTAGAAGATATGAATAGCGTTCGAAAAGTAGGCGAAGCACCTTATCGTTTCACAGAAATCGGTTCAGGACCAAAAGGCGAGACTGTTGTCTATGTGCTAAACAAGACAAACAAAAAGCACAAGCCGCTTGAATTGATTACAGAGTTCAAGAAGCAAAATAACATGTAGTTGATAGAACTGATTGCCTTATTTAAGCAATGAGGCAATCATTTATATGCAGTATTCATTTATTCCCTTATCGTGCTAGTAAGCAACGATCAACTGTAAAAATCGCTACTTATCTAACAGCCTGCCATCGTCACTTATAAGTCAGTGAGAGGAAGATTAAATAATCAATTCGTTCGACAAACGCATTATCCGCTATTAAAAAATAGCTATCCAGGTTGTTAAATATGGACACCCAGACTATATTTATCTTATGTCTAAGTGCCTGCCATCAAATTCAGTACTGTTACTTCTCACCACTCTCTTTTTATTGGGTTTATGTAGTGCATCTCACGCTACTTTTGAAGTTGGAACAACTTCCAGTTCACATACCCCTATTGGGCAAGGCATCCAGTACATAGAAGCACCTAACGCTGAGCAGACTATCGAATCAATATTGAGTAACGAACCCCGATGGCAAACCAGTACCCAGCAAATATTTAACCGGGGGTATAGTAATTCAGACTGGTGGCTTAAATTTGACGTAATAAATATTGGAAGCGACAGCCAGTTTTACCTAGAATTTGATTACCCTGTTCTCGATTATCTAGATGTCTATCTAGTTGCAAAAAATCAAATAATCGAAAAACACTTTATGGGAGACAAACTTAGTTTTTCGGAGCGCCCACTTAAGCACCGCTTATTTATACTCCCCCTTGACCTGCCTTCGTCACAAAACATAAGGGTTTACGTTAGAGCCAAATCCTCAAGTTCACTGCAAGTCCCCATTAAGTTATGGCGCCCTGAAGCTCACCGACAAGCAGATAGCGCAACCAATCTCGTTCATGGCGTGTATATGGGAGGCATACTAGTAATCGCCATCTACAACCTCTTGGTATATCTGACCCTTCGAGACAAAGTGTATCTAATTTATGTCAGCTATATTTGTAGCATGTTAATGTTCTTGGCCAGTTTGAACGGTTGGTCTTTTCAATATTTGTGGCCGGAAAGCACTTCCTGGAACGATACGTCCACGGTCATATTCCTGAATGGCGTTCTACTTTTCGCAGTACTTTTTGCTAAGTACTTCCTAAAACTTAGCGAACTAAAAAACCAGCTGTCCCTACAGGCAAATGTTTTGTCGGCTATTTGTTTGGCAGCTATGCTCTGTTACCTATGGTTTCCCTACAATTATTCAATTGTTTTTCTTATACCCTATGCTGCCTTTAGCTGCTTATGGGCACTGTCAGTTGGCGTATATGCTTGGTACGTGGGTCAAAAGTCCGCTGGTTTGTATGTCATATCCTGGACAGGGCTGTTAGTCGGTGGAATTTTATTAGCACTCAGTAAGTTCCAAATCATTCCCAGAAACATTATCACTGACCAATCAGTTCAGCTCGGTTCTTTGCTAGAAGCAATGTTACTTTCTTTTGCTCTTGCTCAGCGAATCAATCATGAACGCTCTGGAAGGATTGAAGCTCAGGAGCACGCTTTAGCAGTTCAAAAACAAGCGAACGATGAATTAGAAGAAAATGTCGCAGCACGAACCAAGGAGCTGGAAATAGCGAATCAACGCCTAAAAGAGCTTAGCGACACTGACCAACTAACCGGCATTAAGAATCGCCGTTATCTTGATCAATATGTTGATCAGGAGATCATCCGAGCAAGACGATACCAGCACCCCGTTTCAATACTACTCATTGATATCGATCATTTTAAAGCTGTAAACGACAACTTTGGCCATTTGGTTGGTGATATTTGTATACAGGCCGTTGCTACTGAGCTCTCAACACAATTGCGCTTTCCTACCGACCTAGCCGCTCGATATGGCGGAGAAGAGTTTTGCATCGTGTTACCTCAAACGGGGCTAGAGGGAGGAATCGTTGTCGCTGAGCGAATTCGAAAACGTATCGATCAGCATGTCATTGAAGCTGAGGGTTTTGATCAAGCTGTCACCGTAAGTATCGGTGTTTATTCTACGATACCTGAAAAAACAGATACAGCTAAGCATCTCTTGGAAAATGCAGATAATGCGCTTTATTCTGCAAAACGAAATGGCCGAAACCGTGTGGAAAGCTATCAAACGAAGCATCAGCAATAATAAAGATTAGTTATTACAGATATGTACTTAGGAGAGTAGGAACTATAACCCGCCCCTTTCGCCATGTCGTCTAAAAACGTGCCTGGGCTTTTACTTTGCGATGAGCTCAATCAGGTAAAAATAGCCTAAACATCATTCTAAATATTGGGGTCATAAATATTGGGGTCAGAGTAACATTCACTCATATCCATGTCCGCAATGTCGTGACTGCTAGTATAAACTTGGGCTTATGTCAGAGGCAGGAAGGTGAAGATAGCAGGCTTCGAGAAAGGTAGCACTCTGTGTTCTTTTCGTTAGTCCACCACATGCAGGTTTGGCTGAATAATCTCTATCTTGATAGGGTGCGCCGCGCGCACCGGCGAAGATTGTGCCCTTCGCTGCCAGAAGGTTCCACCATCAGTATGACTCTGCTCCGTGCTAGCCCGCTTGCGAGCCGTGGAAGGCTCTGCTTACTGGTTAGGGGGTTACCTCAATTTATGTTTGTTTGAGCCACAGGGTTCAGCGGTGCGCATGGCGCACCCTATTAGAGTTGTCTGAGTATTAAATGCGGACATTCATGCCTAAGCAACCCTGTCACGCTGGGCCTAAACGCTATTTTAAAACTATAGGCCGAGTTCGGACCATTAAAATGAAGGCGAAGGAAAATCATCCTCGGGTTCGTCCTTCTTAATTTCTTCAAGGCTTAATTCCAAAGCGCTGGACGTGACCATGGTGTCTTTAGACGGTTCACTTGAATCCCCTTCTCCACCATTCGAGTCATTTAGCTTGATCTTCAAGCGAAGGTTATTAGCAGAGTCAGCGTTCTTAATAGCTTCTTCAAGAGATATTTTGCCTGCTTTGTGTAGATTGAATAAAGCGGTATCGAATGTTTGCATCCCTAAACCTTGGGATTTTTCCATAATTTCCTTTATGCCTTCAATCTCTCCACGCAAGATTAATTCGCTGATAGTTGGCGTTCCTAAGAGAATCTCAATGGCCGCCGCACGCTTTCCATCTACTGTTGGTATTAGACGTTGAGAAATAAATGCACGCATATTCAGTGCTAAATCATTGAGTAGCTGAATACGTCGGTCTTCAGGGAAGAAGTTGATAATTCGGTCGAGCGCCTGGTTTGCGTTGTTAGCGTGGAGCGTAGAAATACAGAGATGGCCAGTTTCAGCAAAGGCTAGCGCGTGCTCCATCGTCTCTCTGTCCCTGATCTCACCAATTAGAATAACATCCGGCGCCTGACGCAGAGTATTCTTAAGCGCGGCTCTATAGCTTCGGGTATCAACCCCGACTTCACGTTGGTTTATTACACTCTTCTTATGTTTATGGACGAACTCTACAGGGTCCTCGATAGTGATAATGTGACCACCTGCGTTCGAGTTACGGTGATCTATGAGTGCTGCGAGAGAGGTAGATTTGCCCGAACCTGTACCACCAACAAATAACACTAGGCCACGTTTAGCCATTACGACCTCTTTTAATACTTGCGGTAAACCCAGGTCATCAGCCTTTGGAATCTCTGTGACGATATTACGTGCAACGATTGAAATCTCGTTTCGCTGTTTGAATATATTGATACGGAAGCGACCAACACCGGAAATTGTATAGGCTAGGTTCATTTCTAGCTCTTGCTCAAATTCCTTTGTTTGTTCGCTATCCATCACGCTATATGCAATATCTTGTATTACCCCAGGCTGTAAAGGCTCTTGCTCTAGCGGTTTTAACTTTCCGTGAAACTTTGCGCAAGGCGGCGCGCCGGTACTTAAATACAAATCAGAACCGTCATTACGTGCTAGCACAGTTAAGTATTTTTCAAATTTCATCGAGAATATCCTATTCGTCAGATCAAGAGAGTAAAGAAATCTAGACAATAAGAAATAGACTATATGTGTGGGTTTCGCCAGCTTGAAATGATTTGATGGATACTTGAGCGGTAAAAACGTGAAGTATGAGAGGTAGTACAAGAAGGGAGGAAGAATTGAGCCATATTGTTTATGTAAAACTGAAAATATGGCTCAATCAGAGCTAACTACTGTTCTAACAAGATGCGTAACATTCTTCTTAGAGGTTCAGCAGCACCCCATAGTAGCTGATCACCTACAGTAAACGCTGAAATATACTCCGGCCCCATTGTAAGCTTACGAATACGACCAACAGGAATGCTTAGCGTACCAGTTACTTCAGTAGGTGTAAGCTCATTAATCGTTTGCTCACGATCATTCGGAATAACCTTAACCCAGTCGTTCGCCTTCGCTAATTTTTGCTCAATCTCTTCCACTGAAATATCTTTCTTCAGCTTGATCGTTAAGGCCTGGCTATGACAACGCATTGCGCCAATACGCACGCACAGGCCGTCAATAGGGATCGGTGTGTCTTCAATGCCTAGTATTTTGTTTGTCTCGGCGCCAGCTTTCCACTCCTCCCTGCTTTGCCCTGAAGGTAGCTGGGTATCGATCCAAGGAATCAGGCTACCCGCAAGCGGCACACCGAATTGGTCTTTTGGAAACTCATCAGAACGCAGCCTTTCAGCGACCGCTTTGTCGATATCAAGGATTGCGCTTGCAGGGTCTGATAGTGGATTAATTACAGTATTATGAATATCACCCATCTGCGAGATTAGTTCACGCATATGCTTGGCACCAGAACCTGAAGCTGCTTGATAAGTCATGGGTGAAACCCACTCAATCAAGTCTTCAGCAAACAAACCACCTAGCGCAATCAGCATTAAGCTGACCGTACAGTTTCCGCCAACGTAGTTCTTAACGCCTGATGCCAGGCCTTTATCGATCACGTCACGGTTAACAGGATCGAGCACGATAATCGCTTGATCATCCATACGAAGCGCAGAAGCTGCGTCAATCCAGTAGCCGTCCCAGCCTGAGTCTCTCAGTGGCTGAAATACCTCTTTGGTATAATCACCACCCTGACAAGTAATGATGACATCCATTGCTGATAATTCAGCAATGTCGGTTGCGCTCTTAAGCTTTTTCTCACTTTGACCAACATCTGGCGCATCTTGGCCAGCCTGTGAGGTTGTGAAGAAAATAGGCTCAACCAATGAGAAGTCGTTTTCTTCTTTCATGCGCTGCATTAGCACGGAGCCTACCATGCCTCGCCAACCAACAAGTCCTAATTTTTTCATCTTGAAAACTCTTTTAAATAATCCAATAAGTCTGTTTTATCGCTCAAAATCTACAAATAACCAAGGTGCTTCAGCTTTTCTTTTCTCTTCATAAGCCTTGATTGCTTCGACGTTTTCTAGCGTTACGCCAATATCATCCAAACCGTTTAACAAACAGTGCTTACGGAAGTCATCGACTTCGAAGCTGTATACTTTACCACTCGGTGAAGTCACGGTTTGTTGCTCTAAATCAATACTTAGTTCATAACCTTCGTTTGCGAATAATTCGTTGAAGATTACGTCAACATCTTCTTCACTCAGAACGATCGGTAAAATACCGTTCTTGAAGCAGTTGTTGAAGAAAATATCCGCAAAGCTCGGCGCGATAACAGCACGAAAGCCATAATCATCAAGCGCCCAAGGCGCATGTTCACGAGATGAACCACAACCAAAGTTTTGACGTGCAATAAGAATATTTGACCCCTGATAGCGCGCCTGGTTAAGCGAAAAGTCCATATTCAATGGGCGCTTTGAACAGTCTTGCCCAGGATAGCCTTCATCCAAATAGCGCAACTCATCAAATAAGTTAATACCAAAGCCCGTGCGCTTGATCGACTTAAGGAACTGCTTTGGCATAATCATATCGGTATCGACATTGGCACGATCAATCGGAGCAACGATACCTTTAACTTGTGTAAACTTTTTCATCGCTTTTACCCCTTAATAAATTCACGTACATCAACAAAGTGACCGGCTATGGCAGCCGCAGCGGCCATGGCAGGGCTAACCAAATGCGTACGACCACCAAAGCCTTGGCGACCTTCGAAATTACGGTTTGAAGTTGAAGCGCAATGCTCGCCTTCACCCAACTTGTCTGCATTCATTGCCAAGCACATTGAGCAACCCGGTTCACGCCATTCAAAACCGGCTTCTAAGAAAATCTTATCCAGCCCTTCTTGCTCAGCTTGCTCCTTGACCAAGCCAGAGCCTGGAACAATCAGCGCCTGCGTTAAAGAGTCTGCAACCTTGCGCCCCTTGACCACTTCTGCTGCCGCTCTAATATCTTCAATTCTTGAGTTAGTACAAGAACCAATAAATACTCTGTCCAGCTTAATGTCAGTAATAGGCATATCTGCTTCCAAGCCCATGTACTTAAGCGCTTTCTCGATGCCCTCTTTCTCAACTGCATCACTAGCGTTGTCAGGGTTAGGCACATTGTTATCTACCGGAAGCACCATTTCAGGAGAGGTTCCCCAGGTAACTTGAGGTTTGATTTCAGAGCCCTCTAGCTCGACAACCTGATCAAAGACAGCATCGTCATCACTGTGCAAGTCTTTCCAGTTTTCGACTGCGGCGTCCCACATCTCGCCTTTTGGCGCGAATGAACGGCCTTTGACATATTCTATGGTGGTTTGATCTACTGCGATCACACCTACTCGTGCACCGGCCTCAATAGCCATGTTGCAAACGGTCATACGACCTTCCATAGATAGCTCTTCAATTGCTTTACCTGCAAATTCGATTGCACAACCTGTTCCGCCAGCCGTACCAATTTTGCCAATAATAGCCAAAACGATATCTTTACCTGTGATACCTTCGCCAACTGAACCGTTCACACGTACAAGCATGTTCTTCATCTTCTTCTGAACAAGGGTCTGGGAGGCCATAACATGCTCAACTTCAGAGGTGCCAATACCGTGAGCCAAGGCACCGAATGCGCCATGGGTAGAGGTATGGGAATCACCACAAACAACCGTCATGCCCGGCAAGGTAGCGCCCTGCTCTGGGCCTATTACGTGCACAATGCCCTGGCGCTTGTCTAACATTTTGAATTCAAGCACGTCGAAAGCTTCGCAGTTGTCATCCAAGGTTTGTACCTGGATACGTGAAACTTCATCGGTAATAGATTCAATTCCGCCAGTTCTGTCAGTTGTCGGGACGTTATGATCAGGTGTCGCGATATTAGCATCAGTTCGCCATAAAGGACGACCAGCCAGACGTAAGCCTTCAAAAGCCTGCGGTGACGTTACTTCGTGCAGAAGTTGTCTATCGATATAGATTAGTGAAGAACCATCTTCACGCTGCTTAACCAAGTGGGAATCCCACAATTTGTCATATAGCGTTCTACCAGCCATAACGTACTCCAGTGTTGCTTAAGGCCTAAAATTTGATGCCTGATACTTGATATCAAGCGTGCACTAATAATATTATCCCAGATCAAATAAAACAAATTCATATTTGTTATATTATTGATTCCAATTTGGAATACCTGTTAAGGAAAGGTACAAAATGGATATAGATTCTTTATTAGCATTTGTGACAGTTTACAAAGAGCGCTCATTTTCAAAAGCAGCCGAACGTCTATCAATTACTCAGCCCGCCATCACAAAGAGAATTCAGGGACTAGAACGTCAACTTTCGTGCAAACTCATTGAGCGTTTGCAGCGCGACCTCCTGTTAACCGAGGCTGGCGAAGCGCTGTATCCACACGCTCTGTCCATCCTGCATGAAATTGATAACGCAAAGCATGCAATCAAGAATTTGTCTCACAATGTAGAGGGTGAACTAAGAATTGTTGCCAGTCATCATATAGGCCTACACCGACTTCCCTTAATCTTAAAGGAATTCAGTAAGCGCTATCCTGAAGTTGACCTTAAGCTTAATTTCCTTGATTCTGAAAGCGCCTATCCGATATTGGGTGATAATCAGGCTGATATTGCTTTTATTACCATCCCGGACCAATTAAGTGATGACTATATATGTCACCTTTCTTGGGACGACCCTATGAGCTTTATTTGTAGCCAACATCATGAGCTTGCCAGCTTAACAAGCGTAACACCCCCTGACCTTGCAAAGCACAACGCAATTCTGCCCTCACGATCCACGCTCACTTACCGCGTCGTCGAAGCTATGTTTCATCAATCGAAATTAATGCTAAACGCGAGCATTCCAACGAACTATCTAGAAACCATGAAGATGATGGCCGGAGTAGGCATGGGTTGGAGCGTGCTGCCAAACACGATGATTGATGAAGAGCTGAAAGTATTACCGATCGATCTTTCGAATAGCTACGGCACCGAATCAGAATTGACCAGAAATCTTGGCGCCGTGAGTTTCAGAAAAAAGAGTATGAGCAACGCTGCAAAAGCCTTTATTGAAGTGGCTGAATCCATTTGGGGACGGCAGGTATCAGTACAAAAAACTTAAATTGGTTAACGTACCGAGGCAATCGCACCGTTAGAGATTCATCATCTCAACAATAACTGTTTTCGCAACAAAACCAAATACCCCCAAACCAAGCGCAAAGAACAGGATAAATGTACCGAATTTACCGGCATTTGAGCGTTTAGCCAAGTCCCAAACAATATATCCCATATAAAGAATTAGCGCAGTGACCAGAACATATAACGAAATAGACTCAAACTGCTCAACACTCATGACTTTACCTCTTAACATTAATACTGTGCGAAACAAAGCGCGCGATTCTACTTGCTCTTAGCTGTTTCGTTCAAGAAAACTAATGTTAATTTAATAAGTTAGAGTATTCAGACTAGATTAGGCTCTGGTTTTATAATACTGGCGGTGAAGCTGCTCAGGTTTTGCACCAAGAAAGTATGCCGCACGTAGCCTCCACATCAATAATACGGTTTTTACTGCCCCTTCTTTTTCCCACTTGCGTGCTGAAGTAATGGCCTGATCTTTTAGGCATAAGGGCGGAGCAGAACGCTTTAAGCGTTTGCTTAACTCTATATCTTCCATTAAAGGCTGATCTGGAAAGCCGCCTACTTTCCGAAAAAGGCAGGCGCTAACAAATATCGCCTGATCTCCAGTAGCTATACCTGTAAGCCGTGAGCGAATATTGATGAACCAAGAGATTACCTTAAATATCGCGGCAGAGTTATCGAGCTGAATATCAAAGCGCCCCCAAACGGGTTCGGATGAGATTGCGCCATGTAGCATGTTAATAGCTTTACTTGGTAATACCGTATCTGCATGCAAAAACAGAAGAAGACGCCCTTGAGCTAACTCTGCACCAGCATTCTGTTGTGCGGAACGCCCACACTTTGAGCGAATTAAATGAGCATCCATATCTAGCTCACTTATAAGTGAAGAAATTATCTCGCCACTACCATCAGTACTACCGCCATCGACCAGCAGCACTTCGCAGCGCTTACTAGTGAGAGTGTTGAGCTTGCGTAATAAACGCTCAATATTTTCAGCTTCATTAAATACGGGAACAATAATACTCAGGTCAATCGAGTGCGCCACCGCAGCTACTCCCCTGTCCTGCAGTGCAACCATAGCAGTGGTCTGCCACAACTATCGTAGAACCTTCTATAGCCTGCCCTAAAATATCGCTTAGATGCATTCTATTTTTATCAGATGCTATCAATCCTCCCTCCAGTCTAAGCATTGGCATATCAAGCATCTGATTGAAATCACAATCAAACACATGGCCCTGCCAGTCAATACTTATCAAGCTGCGACACATTACCGAGGTAAGGTTTTCCTTTGCATACGACTCTTTCAATAGATCCATATAGTTATGAAATTCGCCCTTGGACAAAAGCACGCTCCCAAAGCGAGAAATAGGCATATTCGTTATTGTGAAAAGTTGGTCAAAGAGAATATCGAAATTTTCATAGAGCTCTTTTTTATAATCCTGCTCTAGCTGTTGCTGAGGAGGAGGTAGGAACGGACCACCAGGATTATAAACTAAACTCAAGGTCAAGCCGCTCCCTTCGACTCCATAACCTAGTTTGTTTAGGAGCTTTAAGCTCTTGATGCTATCTTCGAAAACACCTTTCCCTCTTTGTTGGTCGACATTATCTTTCGTGTAACAAGGTAGAGACGCGACAACTTCCACCTCGTTAGCAGCCAGAAACTCAGCAAGGTCTTCATAGCCAGGTTCTTGCAGAATCGTCAAATTGCAGCGATCAATAACATGCACTCCCAGTGACCTTGCTTCTTCGACCAAGTAACGAAAATAAGGGTTCATTTCCGGTGCGCCGCCCGTTAAGTCCAGCTGTGAAATGTCTTTTTCTTTCAACAAAGCCAATACCAAGTCGATATTTGATTTGTTCATTAGCTCTTTACGGGTCGGCCCTGCATTAACATGACAGTGCGTACAACTAAGGTTACATAGGTATCCCAGATTTACCTGTAAAGTTTCTAGCCTATTTCGCTTAAGCGAAGGGAACTGCGTTTCGACCAATAAAGGGCGGCTATCTAACATAAAGATCCTGTTTTTGTATTGATATGATCTCTTAGGACTACAATCCGCGCCATAGGTTCCATATCAATCGTATTAATTCTATAAAAATGCGGGCAAAGGATGCCTAAAAAGCATTACCCCAGCCAAAGCCAGAGTGTGGCCAATTCTACAACAAACATGATTGCAGTGATGCTTTGCCAAAACCGCAGCGGATTTCTTTTTGCAAGTGGTATATGGGCCTTATCCATAAACTCCGAATTAGGATGTTCGAGATCATAAATAAATTCTGACAAGGCATCATATCGAAGTTCTGTAGAAATCTGTAAAGCTTTTTCGATCGCACCATCCATCCATTCGGGAACCATTGGGTTAAACTCTCGAGCTGGCTGATATTTTAGTCGATAAAATTCATTGGTAGACTGACTGGTCTCAAATTTTTCGCCATAAGGCTGTTGTCCCGTCAGCATTTCGTAGAGAACAACAGCAATTGAAAACATGTCGGACTTTAAAGAAGCTTTTCGTCCCAGCTTATACTCTGGCGCACCATAGGTGTCAGTTCCCAGTACTTGCTCACGTTCAAAGGGTGATTCTATTTCAGCAACACCCGCAATAAAGCAGGAACCAAAATCTATAATCGTTACCTTACCCTCGTCATCGACCATTATATTTTCTGGTTTAATATCCTGATGCAAAGTCTCTTTACGATGCATAGCACGAACACCCTTCACTACCTGATGAATTATCGACATAACTCTTTCGATACCGGGCTTTGGATTTGCTTTCATCCACTCAGCTAGCGTTTGGCCCTCAACATAATCACAAACGTAATAAAGGAACTTTTGCCCTCTTTCACTTTCATGAATATTTACTACGTACTTACTGTTAATACGGCCAGCTACCCAGGGTTCCAATACAAATCGCTCTTTGTACGCCAAATCATCATCATAATTCACTGAAGGCGTTTTCATAGCATGTAACTTGTCAGTGTTATGATCTTTTACCAAATATACTTGTGATCGATTACTGGCATGTAGCTCTTTTATCACATGGTAGCCGTCAATAGACATTCCAGGGGAAAGCTCTGGTGGGAAGGGTAAGTCTGAAAGCTTTACGTAGGCATCTTCGGCATTTGGACAAGGCAAAGCATCGACTCTGACAATCTGGCAACTCAAGTTATCATCGGAGCCGTTTTCGAGTGCAATATCAACCAAACTCTCACAAAGCCCGGTAAATTCATCCGACTTGCAATCAACCGCCTTAGCAATGACTTCTTTTATACGTTTATCGTTGATAAAATCATGAATACCGTCGGTACTCAGAAAAAAGATATCACCAGATTCGACATCCTCCGAGTAATAGTCGACATCAAGCATTAAATCCATTCCCATTGCACGAGTAAGATAAGTGGAATCCTTACTTACTCTGGCGGAATGGTCATGCGTGAGCTGCTCAAAGTTATTTCCCCGAAGGCGGTACACTCGGCTATCGCCGATATGAAATATATGCGCGACACGCGACTTGATAACCAAGGTCGACATTGTACTGATATAGCCATGCTCAGCCTGAAGATAACCAACCCCCTGCCCATATAACCAACGATTCAAAGCCGTTAATACTTTTTGAGCTGAGTTTTTAACTGTCCAGGAGTCAGGTGTACTGAAGAAGTCGGAGATAAAGTTCTTAACGCAGGTTTCGCTTGCCTCCTTGCCCGCCTCTGCACTACTGACTCCATCTGCAACAATAGCAACCATTCCCTTTACAGTTAATAGAGGCTCTTTCGGGACGTATATTCCGACAGAATCTTCATTTTGGTGCTTTAAGCCCTTTACTGATATTTGCCCTGCACTTGTACGAAGCCCGCTTTCTAGATGCATCTGATATTTCACTCACTTATTTATTATGGGTATTATTGCGTCAATAAGTAGCAAAATAACACCCCCTTTAGATTAAAATCTTAATTTTCAACGGCATATGTAAAAACGAACGCAATATACTGCCTTAGGATTGAACTCAGCGCATAGTCATGCACCATTATCAACCAAGGCGGAAAACAGCATTTTTTAGCTGCACCACTTTAAAGCACGCGTTTTTTCTCAAACGCTCAAAACCTGGCTATAAAACACGAACTTAAGAATTTTTTTCCTTTTTATTTCAATACCCTATGAAATTATTTCGATACTTGGCATAGCTCATGCTTAATTACAGATAATTGCGTAAACAAGCATTGAGTAACGCTAAAGCTTTTCACTAGTAAATAAGCACAGCGTATGCGCAGATTCTCAGACATACGAGGCCATAGAATGAAGAATAGTAGAGTTGTTGTAGTCGGTAACGGCATGGTGGGTCATCACTTCGTTGACCAAATGATTGCATCCGAAATTGGAGCACACATTACAGTACTAGGCGCCGAAACGCGACCAGCCTACGATCGGGTACATCTCTCTGAAGTGTTCTCTGGCAAAGAGCCAAAAGATCTAGCACTAACAACCCGCGAATTCTACAAAGATAATGGTGTTGATGCGATTTTTGGTGATGCCGTTACAGATATAGACCGTAAAAACAAAATTGTTATCACTGAAAGCGGGCGACGCTTCGATTATGACAAGCTAGTATTGGCAACTGGTTCTTATCCTTTTGTACCACCTATCAAAGGTTCTGAAAGCAAAGAATGCCTAACCTACAGAACAATTGATGACTTGGGTGAAATTAAATCACATGCCCAGACCTCAAAAATTGGTGTAGTTGTAGGTGGTGGTCTGCTTGGTCTTGAGTGTGCAAACGCACTTCAAAATCTAGGGCTTGAAACTCACGTTGTTGAGTTTGCTCCCGGCTTAATGGGTGTTCAGCTAGATGATGGCGGCAGCAAGATGCTTCGCCGTAAGATCGAAGCGCTTGGTGTTCAAGTACATACCCAAAAAGCGACTACGCTTATCGATAACAAAGGTGATAACACAAAACTGCGAATGAACTTCGCAGATGACACGCATCTTGATACTGACATGATCGTATTTTCTGCAGGCATTCGCCCCTATGATCAGTTAGCACGTAAAACCGGGTTAGAAGTTGGTGAGCGTGGCGGTATCGTTGTCGATTACCACTGCCGAACCTCTGACTCGGACATTTTTGCTATAGGTGAATGTGCTCTATATGGCAACATGATCTACGGACTGGTTGCGCCCGGTTATAGAATGGCAGAAGTTGCTGTTCAGCAATTCTCCGACGACGACGAAAAACCTTCGTTTACTGGCTCAGACATGAGCACGAAGCTGAAGCTTCTGGGTGTTGACGTCGGCTCAATTGGCGATGCCCATGGTAAAACGCCCGGCTCAATCGCTTACGTCTACAGTAACGAAAACTCAGAGATCTATAAGCGAATCATCGTATCTGAAGACGGCAATACACTGTTAGGTGCAGTACTAGTTGGCGACTGTTCAGATTACGACACACTTCTTCAATACTACCTGAACGGTATCGAGCTTCCCGAAAACCCTGAAGGAATGATTCTACCGAATGTTGAAGGGGGTGGTCCTGCGCTAGGTGCTTCAGCACTACCAATGGAAGCAACAATCTGTTCATGCCTAAACGTTAGTAAAGGCGACATTATTAACGCTCTTGATTCCGGTTGTTGCAGCGTAGGTGATGTAAAAGGTGAAACCAAAGCAGCTAGCGGTTGTGGCGGTTGCGCAGCACTTCTTAAGGATGTTGTTGATACTGAGCTTGAAGCGCGCGGCGTTACGGTTGATAAAAGCATTTGTGAACACTTCCCTCATACGCGTGAAGAGCTATATCACTTAATTCGTGTCGGTAGTATCATGTCATTTGGCGAACTGGTAGAAAAACACGGTACCGGCCTTGGTTGTGATATTTGTAAGCCTGCGGTAGCAAATATGCTTGCAGCTAGCTGGAATGATTACATTCTAGAAGAGCAACATACAGGCCTGCAGGATACCAACGATACCTTTCTTGCAAACATGCAAAAAGATGGCACCTATTCAGTTGTCCCACGTGTACCAGGTGGTGAGATTACGCCTGAGCAACTGATCGCTATCGGTCAAGTAGGCCAAAAGTACAAACTTTATACAAAGATTACGGGCGGGCAGCGTATAGACTTATTTGGCGCTAAACTTAATGACCTACCCACTATTTGGGGTGAACTAATTGCAGCAGGCCTTGAAACGGGTCACGCCTACGGTAAGTCCTTACGTACCGTTAAGTCGTGCGTCGGATCAACTTGGTGTCGTTACGGAGTTCAGGATAGCGTGGGTCAAGCAATCGATATCGAAAACCGATACAAAGGTTTGCGTACTCCGCACAAGCTAAAAATGGCAGTATCCGGCTGTACTCGTGAGTGTGCAGAAGCGCAAAGTAAAGATGTTGGCATCATTGCAACTGAAAACGGCTGGAACCTCTACCTTTGTGGAAACGGCGGCATGAAGCCACGACATGCTGATCTGTTTGCGACCGATATCAGTACCGAAACGCTAGTTAAATATATTGATCGCTTCTTGATGTTCTACATCAAAACAGCAGACCGCTTACAAAGAACATCTGTATGGATGGACAACCTTGAAGGCGGTATCGAATACCTTCGTGAGGTTATTATTGAAGACAGCCTTGGTATTGCAGCTGAACTTGAAGCTCAGATGCAAAGCGTTGTCGATACTTATCAGTGTGAATGGAAAACTACGGTCGAAGACGAAACAAAACTACGTCGCTTCCGTCAATTTGTTAACTCTGATAAAGAAGATAGTAACGTTGTTTTCGTTGAAGAGCGTGGTCAAGTAAGACCTGCTAGCGAAGACGAAAAATCAAAATTAATCGCTAAGTCAGCTTAATCCAGTACTCACAGATAGGAGAAAATCAAAATGGCACTTAATGAAGTTATCTGTACGAAGTACGATCTTGTAGAAAATTCAGGCGTATGCGCGCTAGTAAACGATGAGCAAGTTGCGATCTTCTACATACCGAGCAGCGAAGAAAAGATTTTCGCAATATCTAACTGGGACCCATGCGGTAAGGCAAATGTTCTTTCTCGCGGGATTGTTGGAGATTTAACCGGCAAGTACGTGGTTGCTTCTCCCCTATACAAACAGCACTTTGACCTTAAGACAGGCGAATGCCTTGAGGAAGAAGACAAATCTGTAACTGTTTACCCAGTTAAACTCGAAGGCGATTCGGTCTTGCTAGCCTAGGCAGCAAGCAAAAAAGTTCTATCAAGCGGGGTGTGTTGGCTGGACTCACGAGGTCGTAAAACAGTCTTCCCACCCCATACATTCTTTCCCTTGTATGTCGCAAGGTTTAGCCCCGAAAGGGGCTTCTTTTTTAACCCCCATCATAAACTTGCTGAAATCAGTGCAATCGTTCAATATGCGCTTTTAACCAAAGCCAACACTTACAAATAGCAGCTGTTTCAGACCTTAGATGCGCACACCTATATTCAATTACCCAATAATCTGGCTCAAAGCTTTTCTGGCAAGCCTGGTTATTTTCTCCTGCTCTACAAAGGTGTGGAGCGAAAGCGCCAATATC
The DNA here is from genome assembly GCF_001635675.1 of Oleiphilus sp. HI0061. Lineage (NCBI taxonomy): Bacteria > Pseudomonadati > Pseudomonadota > Gammaproteobacteria > Oceanospirillales > Oleiphilaceae > Oleiphilus > Oleiphilus sp. HI0061. Next base: position 18,261 of record NZ_LWFE01000224.1, read on the forward strand.
GCGGTTGCCTCTAACTTTATCTCCACCGCCAAAGTTTTAATTAAAAACTTTGAGAGTGAAAGCAAGCACAAGATCCATGCCTCCTATGGATCGTCGGGTAAGTTGGTCGCACAAATTACTCACGGCGCTCCTTTCGAGCTATTCTTGTCGGCCGATCAAAAGTCACCACACTTCCTCAGCGCTAAGCACCTTACCCTACCAGAGTCACAGTTCACTTATGCGATCGGACGGCTGGCACTATGCGCTAACACCCCTATTTCTGACGCCAGTTTGTCAAATATACTAAAAGCGCCGCAGATTAAGAAAATAGCATTAGCTAATGCTAAGCTTGCCCCTTATGGACGCGCTGCCCAACAAGTATTAGAACAACTTGAAATAGACCAAACTGATCGTAACAAATGGATTCGCGGCGAGAATATTGCGCAAACTTTCCAGTTTCTGGTCAGTGGTAACGTTAACCTAGCCTTTATTGCAAAAGCTCAAGCAAACTCTTCAGACAATATTCAGCCAGAAGCATGTATTTCTATTCCCTCTGAGCTATATGATCCGATAAAGCAGGATGCTATTCTACTAAGTCGAGCAAACAAGTCCCCTGCTGCCATTGCTTTCTATAACTATCTTAAACAAGGCAAAGCTAGGGAGATAATACAAGGCTTTTCGTATAACGTGCCCGACACCACTCTAGACAATCAGCACAATTAAGCAGCGATATGTTTTTTTCTGAAGCAGATTATTCAGCCATATTAGTCACATTAAAACTTGCTACAGTTGTTACGATCAGCTTATTAGTCATGTGCACGCCACTTGCGTGGTGGCTTGCCCGCACAAAATCTTGGCTAAAAGTACCTGTATCTGCCCTGGTCTCTCTACCCTTAATTTTACCCCCCACGGTACTAGGCTTTTACCTTTTGATCGCAATGGGACCAAGCGGGTATATTGGTGAAATGACCCAGAGTCTGGGCATTGGCACGCTCCCCTTTACATTTTGGGGGCTTGTACTTGGCTCAATTATCTATTCGCTGCCCTTTGTTGTGCAACCAATACAGAATGCTATGGAAATGCTAGGTGATGATGCCATCGAAGCTGCCGCCACCCTTAGAGCCTCTCCAATTGATCGTTTTTTTACGGTAACCCTTCCCTTGTGTAAGCCAGGTTTTTTAACGGCCGCAGTTCTTGGTTTCGCGCATACTGTTGGCGAGTTTGGGCTTGTTTTGATGATTGGCGGAAACATTCAGGATGAGACGCGCGTTATTTCTGTTCAGATTTATGACCATGTAGAAGCGCTGGAATACTCCCAGGCCCACGGCTTAGCCGGCATTATGGTTATATTTTCCTTTATCGTGCTGCTTTGCTTATACAGTTTTAACAGAAGGCAAAATCTTTTTGGTGGACTGAAAAATGGAGTATAAGCCTACAATCGCGATCAACCTCCACTCCACACGCAGCCCGCGCAATGGCAAGCCCTTCGAGCTACAAATCAACACCACGCTTCCAGGGGACGGAATTAATGTAATCTTTGGGCATTCCGGCTCAGGGAAAACAAGCCTATTACGCTGCATCGCAGGCTTAGAGCACGCAAGCGGATCTCTAGTCATAAACGGAGCTGAATGGCAAAGCTCGACCTCTTTTTTGCCAACCCACAAGCGTCCAATTGGTTATGTATTCCAGGACGCCAAGTTATTCCCTCATTTAAGCGCAATAGGCAATCTAGAATATGCTATTAAGCGCGCCAGCAAAAGCAGCGCAAAGCGTATCAGTATCGAGCATGTTCTTTCAATTCTCGGAATCGAAGCTCTTCTAAACAAGAAGCCCGATGAATTATCAGGAGGAGAACGCCAGCGAGTTGCGATTGCCAGAGCTTTACTTGTTCAGCCTGAACTCTTATTAATGGATGAGCCATTAGCTTCTTTAGATAAAGCCAGAAAACTCGAAATCCTTCCCTACGTTCAAAAGATTCGATCAGAATTTCGTATACCAATTTTATACGTCACTCACTCGGTAAACGAAGTCGCTAAACTTGCTGACCACTTAGTAATACTTGAAAACGGAAAGCTTAGCACTCAAGGTAAGGTTTCAGATGTGCTTTCTAATCTAGAGACAGCCGACTATTTAGGAAATGAAACAGGTATTATCATCCAAGGGCGAGTTAACGAGCTAGATGAACAATGGAACCTCGCAGCCGTAGACTTTGAAGGCGAACGCATATGGATTCACAATAAGGGGCTAGGGCATGGCGCAGAACTTAGAGTGCGTATATTAGCAAAGGATGTCAGCATCACTTTAAGTCAATCGAAAAACAGTAGCATTCTTAATCTATTACCGGCAGTAATCGACGAAATAGATGAAAAAGATTCTTCTATGGCTTTAGTAAGTTTAAATATTGGTTGCAGCAAGTTAATTGCCCGAGTAACTCGAAAATCCGTTCACCAACTAAATTTAATTGCCGGACTAAAGGTATGGGCCCAAATCAAGTCCGTTGCAATAGTTGAATAGTCTCAGAAGCTTCATTTTACAGACCAACAAAAAGCATCAATTCGAAAACACCGGCGCGTATCTTAGTGTTTAGTAGAATCTAAATTTGGGGAAATTTTAGGGAAGTATTTGTGCTTGAGGGTTATGAAGTTGGCTCCCCGAGCTGGGCTCGAACCAGCGACAAACGGATTAACAGTCCGCTACTCTACCAACTGAGTTATCGGGGAACTTCATCAACGGCGCGAATATTATCGCCTTAACTGATGGTCGTCAACACTTTATTGTAAAGAAAATGCAGTATTTCTTAAAAGCGTGATTTTTGTATAAATAATCAACAAAATCTGGGGCTTACAGCAACTTTCTTACATTAGGGAGATTTTTAAAATCACTATCTCCGCTTACTAGGACGTCGAGCTTGCTTAACGCCTTTCTTAACCGCTTTAGTGTGTGCCCTGCTTTCTTTAGCGATTTCCTGACTAGTTTTCTGCCTATGCTTGATAGGAGGCAAGTTAACCAAATCTCGCAATTCGTTAATATCCTTAACCTTAAGCTCTTCCCAGGCGCCAACCTTTAAACGACTTGGCATAAATATACAGCCGTAGCGTACACGCTTAAGCCTGCTTACCTGAACTTCCTGAGACTCCCATAAGCGACGAACCTCTCGATTACGACCTTCCATGACAACAACGTGAAACCACTTATTGCGGCCCTCGCCACCGTATTCTTGAACGTCGGTAAACTTGGCAAGTCCGTCATCGAGTAACACACCTTGCTTAAGTCTTTCGAGCATCGCGCCATCGACTTCACCATGGATCCGAACTGCGTACTCGCGATCAACACCGTAAGATGGATGCATTAAGCGATTAGCTAATTCGCCATCGGTTGTCAAAATCAACAAACCGCTAGTATTAATATCCAGACGACCTACCGATATCCAGCGCTGCCCCTCAAGCTTCGGCAGGTTATCAAAGACGGTTGGTCGCCCTTCAGGGTCAGAATGTGTACAGACAACCCCTTCAGGCTTGGAATAAACAATAACCTTATATTCTTGTTCAGACCTTCTAGGCATTTTTACAAAACGATCATCTACATAAACTTTATCACTTGGTACAACCCGCAAGCCCAATGAAGCAACTTCACCATTTACCTTCACTCGGCCCTGACTAATCCAGCGTTCTAGCTCACGGCGAGAAGCAAGGCCGGCTTGCGCAAGAACCTTCTGTAGGCGCTCACCAACAGGAGCCGTGGCACTACTTTCAGCTTGTAAGCTTTCGTCAAGATCGCTTTCGCTGACAGGAGTATGTTGTAGATCAGTATCTGGCTTCTTGGTCATTAAAATGCTCATTAGGTGAAATTTATATGCTGCAACCATTGTAGGTCAGCAGAGGGTATTCGCCAATAAAAAACCAGGGCTGAGGAACTATTGCGTAGTCACTAAGCCCGGAACTTATTGCTTAGGAATTTTGCGTCAGGCTAACTTTTAAAATCTCTGCCTGAAGATCAGCATATTCATGAACTGCTGGAAATTGAGGAAACTCATCGATCACATTCTGAGGTGACTTAAACAGGATGCCTGCTTCAGCCTGCTTCAGCATAGTTGTGTCATTATAAGAGTCGCCTGCTGCAATTACACGATAGTTCAATAATTGGAAGGCTCTAACAGACTGACGCTTAGGGTCTTTCTGGCGAAGAACATAGTCAGTAATCTTTCCATCTTCAGCCACTTCAAGCTTATGACAGAATAGTGTTGGAAAGCCTAGCTTTGCCATTAGCGGCATTGCAAACTCATAAAACGTATCAGAAAGAATAATTACCTGAAAGCGAGTAGACAACCAGTCAATAAACTCTTTAGCACCTGGAAGCGGATCGAGTTCAGCGATAACAGCTTGAATCTCATTAAGACCATAACCGTTTTCTTCAAGGATACGAAGGCGCTGAGTCATCAATACGTCATAATCTGGTATATCACGAGTGGTCGCCTTAAGCTCTTCTATTCCGGTCTTTTCAGCAAATGCTATCCATATTTCAGGGATCAATACCCCTTCTAAATCAAGACAAACTAATTCCACGACGCACTCCGTCTTTATAATAAAGGTTAATATCTTTCGATAGTGAAAATTCGAAGCGCTATTCTAACTAAAAGCTAGCGCCTTGCATAATGTAAAATCTTCGTTAGAATCGAGCTCATATTGCTAATACCACATTAGTATTAAAACAAAGCATATACAGAGACCAAATAATGTCGATTGACTTTAACGACCCCGCCACAATTACCGATGAAGCCGTTCAGCAGCTAAATGATGAGCTTTCAAGTAAATCACCTCGCGAAATTCTAAAATTTGCGGTGAACACCTTCGATAACATTGCAATTTCTTTCAGCGGCGCAGAAGATGTTGCCTTGATTGAGCTTTCTCATCGACTAACTGACGACCTTCAGGTTTTCTCGCTAGATACAGGCCGATTACATCCAGAAACTTACCGCTTTATTGAAAAGGTTCGCCAACACTATAACATCGACATTGAATTAATGACCCCCAATGCTGAGCGACTAGAGGCTTTTGTTAAGCAAAAAGGGCTATTCAGTTTTTTTGAAGACGGGCATAAAGAATGCTGTGGCATTCGTAAAGTAGAGCCTTTGAAAAGAAAGCTTGGTACCTTGAATGCGTGGGTTTCCGGCCAACGTAAAGATCAAAGCCCAAGCACTCGCTCTGAAGTTGCTGTTATTGAGATTGATCATGGCAACTCAAGCGACGAGCGTAAGTTAATCAAATTCAACCCGCTTGCGAATTGGAGCTCTAAAGAAGTTTGGGACTACATTAGGCTTTCTGAAGTGCCTTACAACGAACTGCACGAAAAAGGCTTTACCAGTATTGGTTGTGAGCCCTGCACT
>NZ_LWFE01000225.1:0-8601 GCF_001635675.1 Oleiphilus sp. HI0061
CGTAACCGCTATAGTGTCCCGGCAAGCTTTGCTAACCAGCATGTGAGTCTTCATGTTTATGCAGCTGAAATCGTTATCGTTGCCGAAGGCAAGGAGATAGCAAGACATAGACGTATCTTCAATCGCAAGCATGATGCAGGTATCACCAAGTATGAATGGAGACATTATCTAGCCGTGGCTCAACGCAAACCAGGAGCACTGCGTAACGGCGCACCGTTCGAGACCTTGCCAGACAGCTTCAAGTCCATTCAAAAGTATTTACTTCGACGACAAGGTGGTGATCGAGAAATGGTCGAGATATTGGCCTTGGTACTTCATCACGACGAACAGCTGGTTGAGCAAGCGGTTGAGGAATCTCTGCGATGCGGGCACCCCTCAAAACAGCATGTAATGAACTGTTTGAGCCGACTCATCGAACAGGAAACACCTGAGCCTTTGCTAACACCACCCTCTCTCATTCTAAACGAAGAACCTATTGCCAACACACAACGCTACGATCAACTAAGAGGTCATCCTTATGCACATTGAAACCATGATCCACACCTTCAAACAACTCAAACTACACGGTATGGCCAACAGTGTTATGGAGCTATCACAGCAAGCTGGGCCATCTTACCTTCAAGCACAGCCCATTCTTGAAGCCTTGATCAAAGCTGAAGTAACAGATCGAGAAGTGCGATCAATCGCTTATCAGATGAAGCATGCAAGGTTCCCAGCCTACCGTGACCTAGCTGGCTTTGACTTCAATCAAAGCAGTGTAGATGAAACGCTTGTCAAAGCGCTTCATCGCTGTGAGTTCATCGAAGGCAGCCACAACATCGTACTTATAGGAGGCCCTGGCACGGGTAAAACTCACTTAGCAACGGCAATAGGCGTACAAGCCATCCAACACCACCGACTACGAGTGCGCTTCTTATCGACCATTGAACTTGTGAATCAACTTGAACAAGAAAAACTCGAAGGTAAAGCGGGACGCATTGCGAACAGGTTAAGCCATACAGACTTGGTTATCTTAGATGAACTTGGTTACTTGCCCTTTAGTCAAACGGGAGGCGCATTACTATTCCACTTGCTAGGCAAACTATATGAGAAAACAAGTGTGATTATCACGACTAACTTAAGCTTTTCAGAGTGGAGCCAAGTCTTCGGTGACGCAAAGATGACAACCGCATTACTTGATCGACTAACGCATCACTGTCACATCATTGAAACAGGTAACGAAAGTTACCGCTACAAAGAATCTACTAATAAACGAATTTAAAACTGGAAATAAAAGAAAAGTTCAGGCCATAATCTGGCCTCTCAGGCGGGTCAAAATTAAGTGCAAAAGCCGGGTCAGTTTTACATGCAAATTAACACTAGTGTTTTTATAGGCTAAACTAACAAGGTCAATAAACTGTAGAGGGCACCTGGATGATCGGTGAGCACCATTACAATATCAATAAGAAATTGGTTCGCGAAAAGATAGCGACGACTGAGCTTCGTGTTGGTATGTATGTTGTAGAATTGGATAGACCTTGGGTTGATACCCCGTTTCTGTTTCAAGGTTTTCTGATTAGCAGTGAAGAAGAGATCGATCAACTGAATGAGTATTGTGAATATGTTTATATAGATGTGACTCAGACAGAAATTACTTATAGGGAAAAACGAAAGAATCGTACTGATGTCAAAAGTCGCCGGATTTATAAAGTACCTGTTGAACGAGAGTTGGCTGTCGCCGTATCTGACTATGACTATGCGAAGAAGACAGTTGATCATGCCCTTAGTGCCCTCCGTCTATCTCAGGAGATAAATACCACTGAGGTAAAAACAGCTGTTAAAAGTTGCGTGAAAAGCGTACTAAAAAACCCTAATGCCATGCTCTGGCTAACTCAGATTAAAGACAAAGATGATTACACGGCAGAACACAGTTTACGTGTATCTATCATGGCTGTTGCACTTGGGCGTGAGCTGGAGCTGCTGGAAAAGGAGCTTGAAGACCTAGGCGTTGCGGCGATGCTGCATGATGTGGGAAAGATTAATATACCCATCGAGGTGCTGAATAAAGAAGGATCCTTAAATTCCGAGGAATATGAACTCATCAAGGAACATGCGACACATGGTCGCAAGCTGCTGATGTCTAAATCAGACGTGCCTCCGGTCGCGGTTGATGTTGCGTATTGTCATCATGAACATCTCAATGGTAAGGGTTACCCAAGGGGGGTGACTGCTGAAAAGATTCCTTTCTTCGCTAAAATTGTTAGCGTGGTGGATGCTTTCGATGCCATTACCAGTGACCGGGTTTATAGTGATGCACGTTCGACATTGGAAGGTTTGCGTATTCTTTACGATTGTCGTGGCCAGCAGTTTGATGAGGAAATTGTTCGAGCTTTTATTCGCTTAGTAGGAATTTATCCACCGGGGCATATTGTTGAGCTGACCAATGGCGAAGTTGGTATTATCCTATCGTGCCAAAGAAACAATAAGCTTCGCCCCAAACTGATTATTGTCAGGAATACTGAGAAGAAAAGCTGTGCTGAACGGATTGTTGATCTAAGTAATGAGCAAAAAGATCAGCATGGTAAGCCGCTTCGAGTTAAAGAAATATATACAGACGGGGCCTTTGGCGTTCAGCTTAAGGAATACAAGGCCAAAGGCTTAAACTTTGGCCTTGCAGTACAGTAATAAACCTTAAAGCCTGGTACTGAACTTTGAAGGAATGACGAAAGCGCTAACAGTCTTGCGGCAGTCTTAGAAGTTTGTTTTGCGCCCTTAGACGCTTTCTCGGCCATGTTGTGAACCCTTTTACTGCGTTGTGATTGATTTCTTCTGCTACAGCTCATTGCTCCTTTGCAGCACTTAAACCAACTATAAATACATTAAGCGTTTGGGGCTCAGTAAACCAATCATTGAAGATTTATGTTTTACCCTTGAAAGAGCTGCTAAACTTAAGTGAGTTGTGCACCTCACCGAATATTTACTTTTAATACTGAGCCTGAAAAATGAGATCTATTTTAATTGTTGAAGACTCTTCTACCGTTCGTGAAATGGTTACCTTTGTTTTAAAGGATGAACGTTTGAAAATAGTCGAAGCTGAGGATGGCTTGGAAGCGCTCGACTTGGCGAAAAAGCAGAACTTTGACCTAGTGATCACAGACCACAATATGCCTAATATGAAGGGAATTGATTTAGCCATTGCATTGAGGAATATGGAGTCTTACAAAGAAACGCCTATTTTGATGCTAACAACTGAGTCAGACCCTAGGCTGAAAAAAGTAGGTAAAGATACCGGTATAACTGGTTGGATTCTAAAGCCCTTGAGTCCTCAGCGCTTCAAACCAGCCATAGAAAAGCTGTTGGATATTGCCTAAGTCTTAGCAATTCTTGCCATTATGATCGATGATGCTCTTCTCACCCTGGCTTTGTCACCTATTCTCGTTCCGCAGGGAATCTATACTAAAAAAGTGACGCCTAAACTTCCTGAGCCTGAAGGTAGCCGTGAAGGTATTTTAGGTAACGGGGAGCCTTTGCGCATCTTAATTCTAGGTGACTCAGCTGCTGCAGGTGTTGGCGTTGATAGTCAGAACGATGCGCTTTTAGGGCAGCTGGTGTCGAAACTGTCGCAGTACCGCGCTATCGAGTGGCGCCTTTTAGCCGAAACAGGCTTGAAGACATCTGAGATGCTAGAGCGCCTACATGCGCTTGAGGCTTTTAAAACCGATGTTGTCATTACTTCCTTAGGTGTCAATGATATAACCGGCGGGACACGACTGAAACACTGGCTAGAGCAGCAAAGAGAGTTAAAACTGCTGCTTCAAGACAAGTTTCAAGCGCGTCATATCTTCTTGAGCAGTGTACCTCCCATGCATGAATTTCCGGCTCTACCTCAGCCACTTCGCTGGTTTTTGGGGCGTCGTTCTCGTGCAATGAATAGTGCTTTGAACGAACAGGCAGCACTAGATGAGGCTTTAGCTTTTGTTAGTGTTCAGTTTCCTATGCAAAAAGAGTTCTTTGCCAGTGATGGCTTCCATCCCAGTGCGCAGGCTTACCGCTTATGGTCAGAAGCTTTACTTGAGCACTTTAAAGAGCGTTGTTTATTGCCCCAGCGTTGAAGGTATCGTCGAGCAGCATTCCAGGCTGATCATCGCTTTTTTGCGTTCTGCTCCCCAGCGATATTGATTAATCTCCCCCGTACTTCTAATGACCCGGTGACAGGGAATCAAATAGGCAATATTGTTCTTCGCAATGGCTGAAGCGACGGCTCTGGTAGCATTTGGTTGATTGATTTGCTCAGCAACCTGTTGATAAGAGCGCAACTCGCCTTCAGGAATCTTCAGTAAGGCCTCCCATACCAACAGTTGGAAAGGCGTTCCTTTGCAGAGCAAGTTCAACTTGTTCTCGTTTGCTGGTCCAGAGTCGAAAATACGTTTTAGGGTAGTTAATGTGCTCGCTTGGTTTTGCTTTAGTTCAGCATGTGGCCACTCGCGCTTCATCTCAGCCAAACCTTCTGCTTGAAGCTCCAGTGAGTCAAGAAATGCCAATTTGCATAAGCCTCGTTGAGTCAGAGCTAGCAGACAATAACCGAAGGGAGAGGGGTGAAAGCCATAGTCTATTTGAACGCCTTGGCCACCACTTTTATATTCGCCAGGTGTCACGCTTTTACACTGAACCATCAGATCGTGAAGTCGGCCACTCCCGCTTAAGCCGCTGTTGTAAGCGGAATTAGAGACAGAGTGTTGCTTAAGTAAAGCTTTGGCTTTTTGCTTGGTCAGAAATTGTAAGAACTGCTTGGGTGATACCCCCGCCCATTGAGTAAACACACGCTGCAGGTGAAACTCACTCAAGCCGATATGCTTAGCTATGTCCTTCAAGCTAGGTTGTTTATATTGCGCAGCTTCAATAAAGGCCATCGCCTGAGCGACTTTTTGGTAGTTTCTGTGTTGTTCATTAAGCCTTGCCATGGAGCTTTCTCTGAGTCGATTCAACTTAAAGCAGTGAGGTAGAATTATAAGAGAAGTCCTTAAGTGAGAGCGACCCGATACTTGCGATTATTTTTTTGTTATTGCAGATAATAACTCGATGAACTATAGATCGGTTTAAGGCGCTTGGTTAGAAAAAACCATTTAATACTAAACTAGATTAGTCTTGGCCTGAGTGAGATATCGGTCGCAAAAAAAAATATTAGATAAAAAAATAATTTGTTATTATTGTCACGGCTTTTTCAATCGTGGGTTTCTTTAAGCAGAAGGATTTGCCTGCGGATTAAATGCAAAACGATCAACGTAACTAAACTAAATGGGTGTAATGTGAACTCTAGATTATTATTAAGCTTAATCGCCTTGACTGTTGTAGTCGGGTGTTCTCCAATTCCAGTCAAAAGGGATGTGGGCCAAGTAAACTTTAACTATTCGGGAAGTAATAAAGGTGAGCAGACCGATAAAGTAATTGGCATTGTCGCGTCTGAAGTATCTCAGGCTCAATCAAGTGTAAGCTCTAGCCCTCAAAGCACTAACCCTTTTATTCAGATGGCAATGGCTCAAGCCCAAGCTAAAGGGAATCACGGGTTTAATGCTAATAGTGCGTATAACCAGTCATATAGAAGCCAGCTTATGACTGCATTGAATAATACTTTTGTTTCAAACCTGAGTGACAAAGGTTTCAATATGAAAGGACCTTATCAAACGTTTGATGATATTACGTTTAGTGATAAGAAAAATATGTATTTGTCTGTTGTTCCTCGTCTCACTTTTAATATAAATCAAAAATCAACCGGTGTTGCATGTAAGAGTACTCACTGTACGGACTCAGGTAATATTTACATTAATGGTGAGATGCTTTTGAAGGTTATTGAGCCTTTGACGGGTCAAGCGATGTTGAATAAGAGAATTAATTTGAGTGATTTTGGGATATCAGAGCCTTATACCAAACAGTGGGAGATTAAGAATAGAGGGGGGCTCGTTGGAATGGCGACCAACTCAGTGACCAAGCCTGAGCAACTGCTTGATAATACAGACAAGTCACTTACTAGAGCATTGAATAGCTTTTATGCTAAAGCGGCAGCAAAAATTGATACTTATTTAAGTAGAGATGAGCTGTTAAGCATACAGAAAGATGTTGCTCAGCTTAAAGAGCTTAAAAGGTACTAAATACAATTGATAAGAGCAGTCTGAAGCGATGCAGACAAAAGCAGACTGCTCGTTTTTGAAAGTTATAAGTGAAATTCCTTTGACTCTCTGAAGAGTCAGGGGACTCCCTCCCTCCCCCCAAAAAAAACTAGTCGCAACATTAGAAGGCAGAGCTATAGATGCCTTAAGCCGGCTGTGTTTTGTGTGCCAGGGCCAAGGCTGCGCTACGGTTTTCAACATTAAGCTTGCTGTAGATATTCTTCAAATGCCATTTGGTTGTAGATAAAGCAATACCAGACTGTTTACTGATTTCGGCATTACTTAGGCCGGTGGATAGAAGCTCAAATATTTCGAGTTCCTTGTCGGTCAGCAGGTGAGCTGGTTGAATCAGGTCTTGGAACTTATCACCAGCTGCTACCAAGGTATGAAAAATATCGGTAAAAATGGTGGGCAGGGCCACTCTGGATTCATTAACCGCTTGCTGGAAGAGCAGTTCCAGCCCAGGAGCTTCATCAAATACACTGCGGGAAAAACAGACCAAACCATAACGGCTAATGAGGCGCTTAACCAGACTGATCGCCGCATCAGTGTTACCCTGCCTAAAGGCAATCATGGCGATATTGCAGCGTGCTATCAATACTCGTGAGGTGATATTGTTCCGGTCTAGCAACTGGGCGATATCTTCGAGCAAGTCGCTTGCTTGTTTAAAGCGACCTTTAGATATCAAAAAATATACGGCAGCCAGTGCACCTCTTTCCCGGTGCTCTTCATATTGCCCGGATTTCTGCCAAACTCCTTTATTGATGAACTCATCTAAGTGGTACTTTTCGAAAATGTGCTTACAAACTGAGAAAGAACCGCTACGAAACGCCTGGCGCATTTTTTCGTGAACTACTTGGCTATTAAAGCGCTGATAGTCACCTAAAGATAAAATACGCTCAAGTTGGTCAAGTAAGCGGCTTGCTTTGGACGATTGGTCTTTTATATGAAAAACCCGGGAGCTATATAGATAAACCGTCGCTACTTCTTCCGTTGCGCAGGAGTGGTTAACTAGTGGGATTAATTGCGTGCTCAATTCCAGTGACTTATCCAGCTGATTTTGCTCATATTCTACTACCATCATACCGGTCGCCAGGTTTGCCCATAGCGGGTTTCTGTCACCATGTTTAATAGGCAGAAACACTTCGTTCATCAGTTGAATAGCCTCGACACCCCTGCCTAAATATCGGTCACATAAAATGATGACTAAGCTGGCAAAGCTTTCGAAGAAGTGATGCTGATTCTGGTTCAGGATACTTTTACCCTCATTTGCCAGCCGAAAAGCAGAACTCAAGTTTCCGCTGCACATCAGGGCATAGGCCTCCAGTACCTTTACAAAGCCGAGGATCTCTTGAGGCGCCTCTGCAAGGTTCTTGGCATATTGCGGATCGGGAGCCAGAACTTCCGAGTCACTTTGAAAGAGTTTGAGTAGATAATGAAAGAACTGGTAATGAGCTTTTAGCGTGCCGGAGCCCGCAGTATAGCCGAGCTTAAGTCTCTCGAGGAAATATCCGGCTTGATTGAAGCGTCGGGTAAATGATAAAGCATAAAGTTGATTGATCAGTAATTCAGGGTGCTGTGTAAAGTCTTCACTTGATAAGTTACTTAGGCTGTCTGTGACTCGTTCAAGCTCTCCTTGTTTTATCCAGCCCGCGCAAGCATCTTCTAGAATCTTGAAGTAGAAGCTTTGCTCGGAAGATTGTCTAGCGTGATAGATCGCGCTGTCGAGATCCTTATGCTCAAGGAAGTATTTGGCGACAAGGAAGTGTAAGTGCTTGATATGTTCGGGGCCTTCTTCAATTTCCAGGCGTTTTAGTAAGAAGTCCTGTAGCAACGGGTGGTAACGATACCACCCAGCATTATTAGGCTCTGGCGAAAGAAACAGCTCTTGCATAGTGATTTCTTCAAGACTGGCCGCCGAGTAGTCGATATTCAGTACATTTTCACAAAGATCCTGATTGAAAGATTTGCAAATAGCTGTCGATAGTACAAAGCGTTTAGCGCTAGGAGTGAGCTTATTAAGGACTTCGTGACCAAAATAATTCAGTAATTCGGGCTGACTACCGCTAAAGCTATCTAGTGCAGATTCGCCAACTTTGTCGTAGGCAAGTAGTGCTAGTTTTGTACCGACGAACCAGCCTTCTGTTTGGTCGAGCAAGGTATTGACTCTATTGGGCTGTAGGCTGGAACCGCCAATGGTTTGATTTAATGCGAGCAGGTTTGTTTCATCTAGTTTTAAATCATTGCCATCTATCAACAATACAGATTCTTGCAGCTTTAGTTTTGCAATCGAAAATTGGGGGTGTCGTCTAGATGATAAAACAAATGTGACATGCTTCGGTAATTGGCTGATTAAGCGTTCTAGCGTCTTATGAATATGACTGGCTTTTATGTGGTGAAAGTCATCAAAGACAATCGCTAATGGATGATCAATTTGTGTTAGGGCTTCAATGAAAAC
>NZ_LWFE01000226.1:0-1359 GCF_001635675.1 Oleiphilus sp. HI0061
AAAGCGTTATGAAGGTCATCCAGCGTCGCTAACGACACCGCGTTATGCTTTGTTGGTCTGTTAAGGGTGATTAATCCCAGAGGACCAATTACTTCATAAAGTATATTTTCGTACGCCATTGCCACAAAATCTCAAAACAAATTAGTTTACATACAGCATGTTAACAGAAGTTTGTATCCCGACACCGAGGCGATTGGCCTAATGCTCTGTTAACACTTTAATCTAAGGGGTAAGCAAGTTACATAATGGTGACGCGCCCGTCAACCTATTATGGGCGATATGCGCTATTTGAATGGCCATATCGTCTTCTTTATAAATCAATTTATTTGCCAGATAGGGGGCGCTATCTTTACAATACGCCCACATTTATATCGACGTATTATTTCGCTAGGAAAAAATAATGACTCAAACATACAAGATTGCGGTTCTCGCAGGTGACGGCATTGGCCCAGAAATTACAGAGCAGGCTTTGCGTGTATTAAAGCTAATTGAAGAAAAACGTGATGTTGTTTTTGATTGCATCGACGGCCCATTCGGAGCCAGTGCTTACTTCTCACATGGTAAGTCTTTCCCTCAGGAAACGATTGATCTATGTGATACAGCGGATGCAATTCTTAAAGGCCCAATCGGCTTGAGCCATGAAGAGTCTGAGAAGATTCCTGTAGAAGAGCGTCCTGAGCGTGGTGCTTTATTACCAATGCGTCGTCGTTTGAATACCTATGCAAACTTTCGCCCGATTTCTTTGCCAGCAGGTATGGCTCATTTCTCACCACTTAAAAAAGAAGTAGTGGGCAATGGTATCGACATCATGTTGATTCGTGAATTGATCGGTGGTCTTTACNTCGGTGGAAAAGAAAGTGGTAAGACTGAAGATGGCCTTCGCTATGTAAAAGAAACCTTGGATTACGATGAAAGCCAGATCCGACAGATTTTGGAAGTTGCTTTTAAAGAATCTATGAAGCGTAAGAAAGTTCTTCACAATATTCACAAGAGTAATGTATTGATCTCTTCTGTACTTTGGAACGAAGTGCTTGAAGAAGTTGCTAAAGATTACCCTGAAGTAGAAGTCATTCACATGTTGGTTGATGCAGCTGCGACTCACCTATGTTTGAACCCAGGTCAGTTTGATGTCATGGTCATGGAAAACATGTTCGGTGATATCTTGAGTGACCAGGGTGGCGGTATTCTTGGTTCTCTAGGTCTAATGCCATCAGCATGTATGGGGCCTGAGAAAGCATACTACGAACCTTCTCACGGTTCTGCACCAGATATTGCTGGCCAAAACAAAGCTAACCCATACTCAATGATTGGTTCTGTTGCATTGATGCTGGACATGAGTTTTGGTTTGGAAGAAGAAGC
>NZ_LWFE01000227.1:0-1204 GCF_001635675.1 Oleiphilus sp. HI0061
ATTTGTTTATATTGAAATTGAAAAAGAGTTTTGGCTTGAATCAGGTAAAGGCACCGTTGAAGCCAAGGAAGAGAAACAATACCCCGGTTTTCGTGAAGAACTCGAAATCCACGATGAACTACCCAAAGCCAAACTAAGCTATGAAAAAACCAAAGACCATGTCGATGAAGTATTAACAAGCCTGAGCAATGGTGAATCATTTGATATGGATGCTTCGCGTAAAGCGATTCAATCTTGCGTCAGCAGCATCCTAAATAATGCTAATGCACTGCTATGGCTTACACAGGCAAAAGAACAGGACAAATATACAGCAGAGCATTCGTTGCGCGTCGGTATATTAGCAATTGCCTTCGGGCGTTTCATTGGATTAAAAGAGCACGAGCTAGAAACCATCGGTCTGTGCGGCATGCTACATGATATTGGTAAAACTAAAATACCAGACGACATATTGAACAAACCAGGCCGTCTAACACGCATCGAATATGACATAATGAAACAGCACTCGGTGTATGGCAAAGAACTATTAGACGAACAACAAGGCGTCAACAAACTAATTAAGGATACAGCACACTTTCATCACGAACGTATCGACGGCAAGGGCTACCCAGAAAAACTAAGTGCAGCTTACCTCCATCAGTTTGTACGCATGGTATCAATTGTCGATGTTTATGATGCAATCACAAGTACCCGTTCATACAAAGACGGCTCACCAGCCTTTGATGCTTTAAAAATTCTCTATGCCGAACGAGATAAGCACTTCGACTCAGAGCTGGTTGAAGCGTTTATTCGTATGGTAGGCATTTACCCTCCGGGTACTTTGGTCGAAATGACCAACGGTGAAATAGGCATCGTCGTATCAGCGAACGCTGACTCTCGTCTGCGCCCTAAAGTTGAACTGGTCATGACAGCCGATAAAAAATTCCGCTCTTCCTACGTAATCAATCTGATTAAAGACCCGATAGACAAGCATGGTAAACCCTATGCTATTAAGGAAGGCATTACGAATGGTACTCACGGTGTAGACGTAGCAGACTATATATTGCAATAAATTCAGTCGCTTTAAGCAGCTCGAGAATTAGATGTAACGCACAATTTCAATTCCGTAATTACCGTCTATCATTACTATCGACCACTTGTCTCTTTGAGCTTGTTTGTTCTGCTCCTCAACTGTTTAATGACATTATGAAAAAATTATCGAACTCCC
>NZ_LWFE01000228.1:0-1380 GCF_001635675.1 Oleiphilus sp. HI0061
TACACTCTCAAGACCGGGCCTATACCGTAAACGAAATGTACGACTATGTTGAAAATGCAGGATTGAAGTTAAATAAACTATATAATCCTGACCACCCTCTTGGTGACATGATTTTTTATCCCGAAACCTATATTCGTGACCCAGAGCTGTTGAACACAATCAAACAACTTCCGCTTAGAAAACAGCAATCTATCTGCGAGTTGTTGTTTGGTCAAATCATGAAACAATGCTGTTTTGTTTCGTTTAAGGAAACTTCTACTCCTAGCATAAAGAATACAGATCTGGTTCCTGCCATCAGCACCATTTACGGCCAAAATGAACGTAAGCAAAATTTGCTTAAGGCGTTTTCTGCACCAGGAAATCAAATACAACTGAACCAAATGTTTACCTTAAAAAGAAACCCACACAGCAAAGCATTGTTTGAACATATAGATGGAAAACGAAGCTTAAAAGAGGTTGTCGAGCAAACCATCAAGACAACGAAAAGCCATGCAACGTTTGAAACCGTCTTTGCAGAACTATGTTCCTTTGTTGAGGTCCTAATAAAACTAGATATGATGTATTTGAGAGAAAAGAGCGCAAGTAGTGCAGCTAATATAAACAATATGATGGGAGTGTGATCAGAAAATGTGTTCGGTTTCTTTAAATGTAAGCGTCCAATCGAGCACAACTAACTGCAAGGTCTAGGCTAGCACTAAGATTTAAAAGGAACTAGCGTATGACTAAACCGAGCGCTAAATATAGCTGGCCAGAGTCGTTGGCTTTTTAGCAAGTGAGTGGCTAAACGATAGCAGACTTCTGTTCCGTGCATAAAATTAGTCCCTTGATGATGGGCTGCAGGGATTCCAAAGTAACAGCTAATCCCACTCTAAACGCAAAACACTGGGTGTTGAGCAATGATTGTTTCGAGTTAAAAGAGGTAGCTCAAAACAGAGCTATTTCTCTCATTCTAATGTCCCACCGATGGTCACTGTGTCTGGGCGTAGGCTTTGATTGACTCTGATCCGTACCAGGTAATTCCGGGCTCTCTCCAAACTTCTCAGTCGATTTACATTTCTTATCACTGTATTTACCGATATCCCGCTTCAAAGCACTGTGTAGTGTTGAGCCTTGGAGTGATAGACTATGGGGTAGATGTCTATAGCGTGGTGGTGGCTACGGATTGGATCTCTTTCTAAGCTAAAATAGAAGAACTAAATATTAAGACCGGAATACTGATGAAGAATAAAGCTCAAAAACAACTCTCGTTTGAACCTCAATACCATCGAAAGTTGGCACAAGGAAAGTACACGCCTATATCAAAGAGGCTAATTAAGGGTAGCAACTCAATTTCGAGTGAAGACGTTGCTGAAGAGCGAGATTGCATACTTGCTGAAGGTT
>NZ_LWFE01000229.1:0-1673 GCF_001635675.1 Oleiphilus sp. HI0061
CAAGTTGTACGACAGTTAATAAATAATACTGGCCTCTTTTGAGGTCAGTTGCTTTTTACGAGTGAGAAAAAATGACGACAATTGCCATTATTGATTATGGTATGGGCAATTTGCATTCGGTTTCGAAGGCATTTGAACACGTAGCGCCTGATGCAAAAGTCCTTGTAACTTCGGATGCGGATACGATTCGTGCATCAGATAAGGTTGTTTTGCCTGGTGTAGGCGCTATGCGCGATTGCATGGCTGAAATTAAGCGTTTGGGCTTTGATAGCTTAAGCATGGAAGTTTCCAAGGACAGACCTTTTTTGGGTATTTGTGTTGGCATGCAAGCTTTGCTTCAACATAGCCAGGAGAATGGAGGCGTTGATTGTATCGGTGCCTTCCCAGGCGATGTTTTGCATTTTGGCGAAAGCTTGTATGAAGAGAACGATAAGGGCGAGAAGGTTCGTTTGAAAGTACCGCATATGGGGTGGAATCAGGTGGTGCAGAATGGTGATCACCCTATGTGGCATAAGATCTCAGATGCCTCGCGTTTTTACTTTGTCCATAGCTATTACGTAGCGGCTGATCATCAATACTTGGCAGGTTCGGCCCAATACGGGAAGTCTATCGCTGCGGCACTTAGCCGAGATAGCATTTTTGCAGTTCAGTTTCACCCTGAAAAGAGCCAGCATGCAGGTTTACAGCTACTCAAGAATTTTGCGAACTGGTCTGGAAAATAGAAGGTACTAGTCAAGCGATGAATATCCTACCCTCAATTAACCTAATGCAGGCTAAATGTGTGCATGTGTCTGGTCATCACCTTGATCAGACCAAAGTTTACTCCGATGATGCGACAGACCTTGCCGGGCGTTGGATGGATGCCGGTGTGCAGGACCTTTATGTGTTTGACGTAGATGGTGCAATTCAGGGGCGGACGGCTCATGCAGAAATGATCGTTTCGATCGCTCAGCGTTTTCCAAATCTAAATTTACATGTTGAAGGTGGAATTCGTAGTGAATCTGAAGTTGAGCATTACCTGAAGTCTGGTATTAGAACAGTGACCTTAGGAACTAAAGCTATAGAAGATCCTGCGTTTATTGCTGAAATGTGTAAGCGCTTTCCTGAGCGCATTACGGTGAGCCTGTCACTGCTAGAGGGTCAGGTGTGTACACATGGTTGCCAGAAAACGTCACCAGTTACTGCCGAAACCTGGGCGCAGCAATTAAGTGCTGCTGATATTTCTGCTCTGGTTTATCGAGACCTTGGGCGTATAGGGAGCTGTCAGGGTGTTAATCTCGACGAGGCTATTAAGCTTGCTGAAGTCTCTCGCGTACCATTGTGGGTGACTGGCGGGGTAGCAGATATGGATGATATTCGTGCATTGTATTCCGAGTCTGAAGTGGGTATCGAAACCGTATTGGTTTCACGAGCTTTGGATGAAAAAGCCTTAAGCCTTAAAGAGGCTCAAGACTATTGTGAAGATTGAAATTATAAGTGGAGAGCTAGTTAATGGGCTTGGCTAAAAGAATTATTCCCTGTTTGGATGTTGATGAAGGGCGCGTTGTAAAGGGCGTACAGTTTGTTGATATCCGTGACGCAGGTGACCCGGTAGAAGTTGCCAAAAAGTATGATGAGCAAGGGGCTGATGAAATCACCTTTTTGGACATCACAGCGAGTCACCAAGGCCGTGA
>NZ_LWFE01000230.1:0-815 GCF_001635675.1 Oleiphilus sp. HI0061
GCCAGATAAGATCTACCCGTCGCTTTGTCAGTCACGTTAAACTCTGAAGGCGAGGTGAAAGTCACTATCATATCACCAGGATAAAACTGGTCATAAAGCTCTTGATCTATCACTTGCCCCGTCGTGATTCTGGCTTCTGGTACAGCTTGGTTATGAGGGTTTGCAGCGGTATAGAAGGTATTTTTATCAACAGCAATATCTTGAAATATTTGTTTGCCATTTTCAGATGAAGCAATTGTAACATTTGGCTCGACCTGAACAAAACGTCTCCCCTCATCTCCTTGATAAACGTAAGTACCCGAAACATTCTGCTGAAAGGGCTCCGTACCACCCTGAAAGCCACTAAATAAATATTCACCGCTGGCATCTTGTGAGTTCATCAAACCCGCAAGTTGCGACAAGCGTTCCTTCACCTCGGTTGAAATCGCCGATAAATCACTTTTGTTTAGAACACCGTTCCCTGCGGTCACCGTCAATTCACGAATACGCTGGACAACTGAGTTGATACTACCAAGTAAGTCGTCTTGCAAGTTTAAATGACCACGAGCCAGTTCAATATTCCGTTGAAACTGAGAGTTTAGCTCCAGTTCCTGATTCAGCTCCAAAATTCGAGTTGAAGCAACCGGGTCATCCGCAGGCGTTAAGACTTTCTTGCCCGTCGATATTTGTAACTGTGTCTTTTGCTGATCAGACTGAACATCCTGAATCGCTTCCAGACCACGGTTAAAAAGCTGCTGCGTTGATATTCTCATAAGCGTCACTTGATGGTACTTAAACCACCCCTGTTTTTCCCAACTCTATCTTCAATTAAACTC
>NZ_LWFE01000231.1:0-1375 GCF_001635675.1 Oleiphilus sp. HI0061
AAGTTAAAGGATTTGGTCGCCAGAAAGGTCATACAGAGTTGTATCGTGGCGCTGAGTACGTTGTAGACTTTCTACCAAAAGTTAAACTAGAAGTAGCGATCAGTGAAGATATGCTAGATAAAGTTATCGAAGCGATGACAAATGCAGCCAATACTGGAAAGATCGGCGACGGAAAGATATTTGTTTCATCACTTGAGCAAGTGATTCGAATCCGTACTGGCGAAACCGGTAGTGACGCTGTATAGATAAGCCTATAATGCGAGTAGTGAGCTACTCGCATTGTTTCAGCTTCAAAGCAGCTAACTAAAAGGAGGCACAAATGAAACATCCAACAAGATGGGTATTCATTCTAAGCTTTCTTCTTTCTTTACAAGCCTCTCTTAGCTATTCACAAGAAAAAACTTCGCTTACCTCTCCCGACAATAAATCTACTATCATTCTTGGCTATAAAGAAGGCAGCAAACCGCCCTATATCGGCAACAAAAATGATAATAGCGGTGCATACCGAGAACTTTTCTCTAAAGCAGCAGAGATGATAGGACTCTCACTTGAAATCGTAAGGTTACCTAAAAAACGTGTTTATCATCACCTTAAAGAAGGTGATATCGATTTCTATCCCTCGTCTGGTTTTTCAGAAAAAAGATCACAGTTTTTATATTGGCTGGACAATGGCTTTCTATCGAAACAAGNCTTAGTCTCAGACATTACAGACTTCGAAATAAAAGACTTTAAGAAGGCGAAAGGTACTTTGCTTGTCCCTTTAGGAGGTAGCTCCGCTGAATATGCCAAAGGTGCTCCTCAAGTAAGCATTCAGAAAATGGGCAAGTTGCCTATTGATAAAGCAATTCAGGCACTGAAACTAGGTAGAGGTAATTTCTACGTATATGATATAGATATCTTGGATTATTACTTAAAACGAAACCGCATTAAGCAGTTTAGTGACATTGGCCTTCGGCTTCACCCAAATGCAATTGAGAAGGAATACTCTTCGTTAAAAGCGGCCTTCTCTATTAATTCAAAACACTTTAAGCAACAACAAAATAGCAGATTTGATAAAAACAGCGCTTTAGGCTTTAACAATCAAAAAACCAGTCCCCATAAAGGCTCCGCTGCTTATCAATTCCAACAAGCATTAAAGCACTTACAAGAAAGCGGATATACTCAGACGGTTTATCAAAAATATTTTAAGTAATTAGAAAGAGGCTCACTATAAGCAAGCCCTCACTAGTAAAGAGGTCGGCTATGCTAAAGCTTTAGCATTTCTCAATAATTCTCTTGCCCGCTCTACAACCGGCAAATCAATCATCTTGCCTTTATATTCAACAGCTCCCTTGCCTGCAGCCAAGCCTGCTTCAAATGCTGCAAGCAAACCTTC
>NZ_LWFE01000232.1:0-681 GCF_001635675.1 Oleiphilus sp. HI0061
GAGTATATTTCCAGGACATTTGCAGGTAATCGGAGTTGGCATCTACGCTACCATCATCGCTCCCAAAATGACTATATGCCAAGCTATAGGCTACCGTTTCTTCTAGTTTACTTTTCCCATCGCTGGAGCTGGTCAAAGCCCAGGAGGAGTTATTTCGAAACGGGAGAGCATCCAATGCTATTTGATGATCATTGTATATAGACTCTGAAACATAGAGTCTGCTTTAATATGCAGACTCTACCAACAATAAGAAAAACGCATGTCCATTGCATTTAATATAATCGTTCGACGCACACAGAAACTAGCGGTATTAAGCTTGTCTCTGCTATTGGCCGCCCTATCTACTGTTCAGATTACGCAAGCAGAAGATCTACATGCTCCTGAAAATCTTGGCATGATCGACCTTCGTCAAAAAGATTGGGGGCAGGGCGATAACTTCAGCTTGCAAGGCTCTTGGCGTTTTACCTGGAATGCTTTTACACACGATACGGCAAACATGCATCGATATTCCTGGAGTGACGTACCAGTTCCTGGGCCATGGAGTGAACACGCCAATAATAAGCAAGAGGCTGAGTCTGCTATACTTCCCATTGGTTATGGTACCTACTATATAAAATTACTTGTCCCGAAAGATAAACAGANAGTTTTCATACATCTTCCTGATATGGCTAGTGCCTATGA
>NZ_LWFE01000233.1:0-1231 GCF_001635675.1 Oleiphilus sp. HI0061
ATGGAAAACGAGAATAAAACAAATGCTCCAAAGGAGGGGGTGTCGAGCAATATTAAAGCAAAGCAGGCAAGTGGTTTGCTTCGCTCAAGCGGTATTGTTGGAGTAATGACTATGTTGTCCCGGGTCTTCGGCTTGGTGCGGGATGTTGTCGTAGCAAACCTGTTTGGTGCTTCGGCGGGGGCAGATGCCTTTTTTGTAGCCTTTAAAATTCCAAATTTCTTTCGGCGTCTATTTGCAGAAGGTGCTTTTTCCCAGGCCTTTGTCCCAGTGTTATCTGAATACCGTAGTCAGCGCACTGAGCGAGAGGTCAGGCAGTTGGTTAACTCGGTTGCAGGTGTGTTGGGGCTGGTATTACTACTTATTACGGCTTTAGCGGTCATGGGCGCTCCATGGCTAACGGCTTTGTTTGCTCCGGGTTTTCTTGAGGATACAGAAAAATATAACCTTGCCAGCGATATGTTGAGGATAACCTTTCCCTATTTGCTGTTGATCTCTTTGACCGCTTTTGCTGGTTCAATATTGAATAGCTATGGTTACTTTGCGATACCCGCTTTTACACCTGTTTTGCTTAACTTGGTGCTCATATCAGCGGCGCTTTGGTTAACGCCGTTATTTACAGAGCCAGTCATGGGCTTGGCATGGGGGGTCTTTATTGCAGGCCTGATACAGCTGTTTTTTCAGTTTCCCTTCTTGATAAAAATGGGCTTGATGCCTCGGCCACGCCTGGATTATCGTCATGAAGGTGTTCGACGTATTTTTATACTGATGGTTCCAGCACTATTTGGTGTTTCTGTAAGCCAGATTAATCTGTTGCTCGATACAGTGTTAGCGTCATTTCTACAAACAGGAAGCGTTTCTTGGCTTTATTATTCGGATCGTTTAGCTGAGTTGCCTTTGGGGATTTTCGGTATTGCCATTGCGACAGTGATTTTACCTAGTTTGTCTCGAAAGCATAGCAGTCAGTCTCACAAAGCTTTTTCTGACACGCTGGACTGGGCTATACGGATAGTTCTGTTGATGGGCGTTCCGGCAGCTGTTGCTTTGATTGTTCTTGCTGAACCTTTGGTGACGTCGCTATTTTATTACGGTGCATTAGAGCAACGCGATGTCTATATGTCGGCAATGAGCTTACGTGCCTATGCCTTAGGGCTCTTGGCATTTATGTTGATTAAGGTCTTGGCTCCCGGGTACTTTTCAAGACAAGATATGAAGACGCCTGTAAAGATTGGCA
>NZ_LWFE01000234.1:0-768 GCF_001635675.1 Oleiphilus sp. HI0061
TTCTTTCTAAAACCGACCCAGACGACAGTAACCAAGATGGTATTTCAGGCAAAGCCAATTGGGTTTGGGATCAGCAAAAACAAGCACCGGCACTTGGCCGTTTTGGCTGGAAAGCAGGCACCCCCAACCTTCGTCAACAAAACGCTAGCGCGTTCAAGGGGGATCTCGGCATTAGTACACCGTTATTTCCACAACATTGGGGCGACTGCACTCCTTCACAAACAAGCTGCCGAAAACAAGCCCATGGAAACCGCACCCGCCAAGCCCCGGATATCAACCACATGGAAGCGCCAAAGGCGATGACCGATGCTTTATTGCTGTATACAAGAAATATCGCGGTACCCATTCGAAAAATAGACAATGCAGAAATGGTCAATAAAGGAAAAGCCGTCTTTCACTCCGCTGGCTGTGCCGCGTGCCATACTCCAAGCTATCAAACATCCGGGCATACTGAGCAAACTTCTCTTAACATGCAAACCATCTGGCCTTACACCGATCTATTACTGCATGACATGGGGCTAGGGCTGGCGGACAATCGACCCGAGTTTAAGGCAAACGGACAGGAATGGAGAACCGCTCCACTTTGGGGGCTCGGTTCAGACAAATACGTAAATGGCAGCCATTTTCTTCTGCATGACGGCCGCGCACGCAGTATACTTGAAGCAATTATGTGGCATGGCGGCGAGGCCGAATCTGCCAAGCAAGCCGTACAAACAATGCCCCAAGAGCAACGCGCACAACTGCTTACTTTTTTGGAATCACTTTAAT
>NZ_LWFE01000235.1:0-1042 GCF_001635675.1 Oleiphilus sp. HI0061
CACCCTCGTTTGTAACCAAGTTGGTGACATAAGTTTAGGCCGTAGGGATGTCGACGGCGTGCATGTTTACCCTGCAGCTTTCCTTGTTGAATTAGAGGCACCTGTCTCAAAACGGACAACTGCTTATTATAAAACCACATCCAAATACAGCTCAGATCTGCGAGAAAGAAACGCCTCGAACATAGAGTATGCTCGCCCTGATGTTGATTATCGTTCAATTGCAGAGGGTGATGGTAAGGTAGTCTTTGAGGCTGGGCAGTCAGCCTGTTTTGTGTTGGTAGAGACAATTGATGATGGGATAATTGAGAGTAATGAGACCTTTGAAATAGAATTTACCTCGGTAGAAGGTGCGCTGATAGACATTGCTTCAGCAAATAAAACTATTGAAATTATCGACAATGAGCCTAGCGTAACAATGTCAAATATTGAAAGTGTAGGAAATGAGGGCTCCTCTTACAACATTCCCGTTAACCTACGGGCACCCTATGTAGCAGACGTTGAAATTGCTATTTATGTCGATACAGATAAAACAACAGCGGAGCAGTCTGATTATTTGCTTACCCCTGAAAACGGAGTTTTGCTGATTCCTGCTGGTAGTCTAAACGGGGCGATTTCCGTTGATATTCTAGAGAACGAAGATTTCGATGACGACTTAAGCGAAGATGAAAAAATAGTTATCCGTACAGATATTGAGGATATTATTGATGCAGAGCCAAGTGAGTTTATTATCAATGACTGGGTCGATAACGCAGTTGTTGCAAGAGGTGAAATTGGACAAGAGGCTGTAGATTTTACTATTGACTCAAATGGCCGTGTAATTTCCTTAATTTCTGACACTTCAAATATTAATAGCGTAATTACCTTGAGTTTGAGGCATCGTTCTGGCGATATTGCTTTAGTTGACGGCCTGTCTGACTTGGTCATTGCGCTTCCAGATACGAATCTTAAGCCAATATCAATTTCGACAAGTAAGGATGAAGTTGATCGAATAGTTATTGTGTACGAAGTGGAAGCGCAAAATGCTGATGGTTTTTTTGGACGC
>NZ_LWFE01000236.1:0-20975 GCF_001635675.1 Oleiphilus sp. HI0061
ATGCCAGCAGTGTACTTTACAGTATTGTTGAAACGGCAAAGGCAAATGACCTTGTGCCATTCGATTATCTTCATTATCTATTGAAAGCACTTAGTAAAAGAGATCAGCAAGCAGAAATGGAAGATCTGCTGCCATGGAATGTCATACTAAATCATTAGATTCTTGGATATGTGCGCTTCGCCTTACGTTTACATCCGTTTTGCATTATTTGGACAAAACAGCGTACAAGAGAGTGAGCTAAAAGATCATACCCAATGTCGTCTTGGGAAGTATCTAATGTCAGATAAGGGCCAGTCGCTAAGTTCCAAAAAACGCTTCAAAGACCTATATGAAGATGTTCATCCGAAAGTACACGCGAAGGGTATAGAGATCTATAAGCTTGCACGAGCAGGCGCTGAACCATTATCTCTACAGGGAGCTGTTGAAGAACTTATTGGCTTATCAGATAGCGTATTGAATATTCTTGATGATTTTATCCAGCACCGTTAAAAATCCTTAGACTTTACAATATTACCTCTGTTTATGACCTAGGAAAACAACTCCACTAACATGAGGTCCGCTCTGTGAAGAAGATAGACGGTAGTGTTCAAAAAGGTAGCGCTTTGTGCTCAGGCTGTGTGAAAACTCGTATTTCAAATAGATCTAGCTTTATTTCGTTCACAACAAACAGCACAGGGCTACAGTCATGTATCTGGCGCCGATGTTTGATTTTTGTGATTACCAGCCTTTTTAGAATAGTCCGCTCATACAAGCCAAATAGCGCCTCAACAGGAAGCTGCAATCAGATTAAGCCTAGGATGCATTGGTCATCAAAGCTTTGATTAAGCCGCTGACACCAAAAATTGTGATCATTCGTCTAAGATTGTAGGCCAGGACATGCAAGTCCATTTCAATGCTGACCCCCTTAAATCTTCTGGTGAGTAGCTGTGTTGCGCCCATCCATAATTTAATTGTACCGAATGGGTGTTCGACGGTTTGTTGTCTGATCACCATGCTGTCAGGTTTGGACTCCAGAAGCTCGGTCATCTTTTCAATGCGACTAGCATGCTCCCAACGACGAATTGTTCGGGGAGTGGCTGTTTTGGTGCATTGGGTTTGCAGGCTGCAAACTCTACAAATTTTGACGCTGCAGTTATAGTTCCTATAAATCATGCCTTTATCTCTTGCTTGCCCTCTGGGTGTTAACGCTTGCTTGGCAGGACAAACGTACACATTTTGCTCGGCGTCATATTGAAATAGCGATTTATTGAAGATGCCTTTCTTTTCACTGCCTGACGTATCAAAATTGGGTACCAGTGGCGTCATCCCCGCATCTTGCGCCGCAATAATATCTTTGCTGCTAAAATAGCCTTTGTCGGCAAGCACGGTAATTTCATCATTCTTTAGTGCTGCTTGAGCCTGCTGGCCCATCCTGCATAATTGATTTCTATCGGTGGTATTGGTGACCTCATGAGCAACGATCAAGTGATGCTTACAATCCACTGCGCTCTGAACGTTGTAGCAAACCTTTCTCTCCATCGCGGTTGTTTTTAACAGACGCGAATCTGGATCAGTCATAGAGATTTGTTTGTCTGGGTGCGCTTCAACTTTCTCTTTGAGCTCCTTTAATTCAGAAAGACGCGCTTTTAGCCAAACCAGCTTTTCTTCAATGGGAGCGGTATCCGCTTCCTTTTCATTTAAGTCGACCTTGTCTAGCTGACTAAGGTAGCGAGCGATATGCTTTTCAACGCGTTCCATTGAGGCTTGGAGTTTTCTTGGCGTATAGTTTTTAGATTTGTTGTTAGATGCTTTGAATTTACTGCCATCAATCGCGACAAGCGCATCGCTAAACATGTTCATCTGACGACACAAATCGATGAACGTTCGACAGCACTGTTTAATCCCTTTACCGTTATTCTTCCTAAAATCTGCAATGGTTTTGAAGTCTGGTGCAAGTCTCTCAGTTAACCACATTAGTTCGATATTGCGGTTAGCTTCTCGCTCTAATCGGCGTGAGGATTGAATTCGGTTCAGGTAGCCGTAGAGGTATAACTTAAGTAGCATTGCTGGGTGATAATTGGGACGCCCTGTATCTTTTGGGACAACACCTTTAAAGCCAAGTTCGTTTAAGTCGAGCTCATCAACAAAAACATCAATCACTCTGACAGGGTTTTCAGTACTGACGAAGTCATCGAGGACTTCAGGGAAAAATGTCGCCTGAGATCGGCTTTTACCCTTAATATGGTGGGACATAACAGCTCACTTCCTTGTTTTTAAGCTGTTGAGAATTATACCAAACTTGTTAATTCGAAAATGATACTTGCGTATATTTATGATCTGCTCACAGCAAAAACTGAACCACAGTTTTCACACAGCCTGTGCTCTTTTCGTTAATTCACTAAACGCAAAGTTTGGCTGAATAATCCCTATCTGTATATGTCTTCTGAATGGCAGACTTGCGGACTTTTTTGCCTGTGGGTGTTGAATTGCTATGCCGAGTGCCCCATTTTCGTCTGTAAGATCGAATTCTGTCTATCACGACCTTTATCGCGCCAGA
Source organism: Oleiphilus sp. HI0061 (assembly GCF_001635675.1). Lineage (NCBI taxonomy): Bacteria > Pseudomonadati > Pseudomonadota > Gammaproteobacteria > Oceanospirillales > Oleiphilaceae > Oleiphilus > Oleiphilus sp. HI0061. The sequence continues at coordinate 2,537 of NZ_LWFE01000236.1, forward strand.
TCGAACCTTTTGGCTACAAGTACGTAACAGTATACCATTCTGGACTGAGCCCTTTAATTGTCCATTTCAATTCGAATTGGCACCTATGGAAGCCTGTCATCACTCATCAGAGCACTAACGCGCTTACGCTCTGTTTCATCAAAGTGATAGGCCAACAGTTCAGAAATGGATTGCTCCTTATCTTGTTCACTTAAGCTAGAATCTAAGACAGTTTTTCGCTCAGCGGAAAAGCTGCTAAGTCTCTGCGACCATTGCGCTCGACGTTTGTCTAAATCGGCTAGCGCTGCCGCAGCCTCACTCCCTAGCATGTTCTCCCGCAGCTGATACACTTCGCTAACGGGCGCATTATCGGCTTTCATTTTTCTAACTTGTTCTGATAGCAATGCATGTTGCTGAGCGCGCTGCCTCGTTGCTCTAATGTCCTCTGGTAGTTCAAGGCTCGCTATCTCTATATGTTGTTGTTTTTCTGTTGCTGTTAGTGTTTCATCACTGTTGATTTTTAACTGCTGAATCAAGAACCTGTTCTGGATATCTTCAGAAGCAAAGAATGCTTCATATTCAACTTGATCAAAGAAGCGCTCTCTGTAGGTCTTAATCTCAGACTGCTGAGCTATCAGTTTATCGAGCATATTTACTCCCGAATCGTATACAACAAAACCCTGCTGAAGCTCCTCGATACCGATTTTGTAGTCAATATAACGTTTAAGTAGGTCCAGAGCTTGTGAACGAGCCGGCTCGCCTAGCTCTGCTTTAATAGTTTCTTGGATTGAAGCAATGACCTGCTCTAGTTCATACTCTCCAAGAGTAGATAGGAAGTATTCGAACATATCTTTAAGACCTTCATCAGCCAGCAAGTTCTGACTTTCATCAACACTTAAGTTGTGATTCACATCAGTTCCCGCGAGTGATGAAGAAGAAAGCGCTTTGATACCCTCCACTTCATAGGGTTTGTGATACAAAGACTCGTTAATTTTTCTGGCTTCTATCATAGTAACAGGCGCACTATCCGAGCCTATTTCTGCGTAACCAAAGTATTCATACAAAGCAATCGATACCACGAAAATGACTGCTATCGATGCAATCGACCCGGTTTTTATCGTCATAATAACCTCTTAAAAAAGTGGGGCCCATAGGACCCCAAAACGGCATTTCCAGTATAAGGTTGCCTGATTGCCCAAATTGGAAAGCACATAATTCTCTAGGAATCGTTTATAGGCCAGCCTTCTTAAGGCGGTTAGCATGTTTCTTAAATAAGGTCTTTGGATCAGTCTCGAACAATGATGTTAATCCTAAGACATGATTATTGGCATCAATGTGGTTCATGAAGTAATCATCACGAATAACCTGGCCAAAGTGAGATGCACAACGCCCGGTAATACCGTCGTTATCTTCACCTGAATCAAACGCTAAACCTGTGATGGCAAACAAGGTATCTGAAATATCCCCAACAGCAGTCAGATGACCTGTGCCGCTCCATGAATAGAGCTTGATATCTTCGCCATTGATCGTCACTTGCGAAGGCCCATTACCACACTCAGTTGTCGGTAAGCCATGCGTGTAAGTTGCATTGTATTGCGCTGCACCTTGAGCATTAAACTCTCCCAACATAGCGTAAATATCAGAGTCGGACTTTTTATTGTCTGATAATAAGTTAACTAGATCACCGACTGCATTAGCAAACGCGCCAAATAACGTTCCACGAATTGTTTCTGGTGGAGCTACATCTGTCACCAAGTCTGCAATAGGCGAACCAGTATGTGGCGTATGCATCGTAGTAACCGACGCAACAAGGTCAGGACGTGTTTCCATTACATAACGCGAAGTCATACCACCCTGGCTATGACCCATTAGGTTGAACTTTTCGATTCGTCCACCGGAACTTGCTTTAATTTCCTCAAGCTGAGCGATCAGCTCTTCACCTCGGCCCACAGAACTATCAAAAGCATTGATCTTAGCTACATAAGCTTCACCACCACGACTTTCAATAGCGCTCGGAATCTGATGCCAATAATCGACAATAGAAATTGAGTCGAAGGCAAATATTCCAGGTACTAACATGATTGGATTTTCTGTTTTCGTGTAACTAAAATAATCAGAAAAGAATCCTGCTTGTGTCGGAGCAGCTGCTGCACATGTGAGAGCAGCCGTTAATGCGAGTGTCTTTTTCATAGATATATCCTCAAATTTATTTTTATACTGAGTTAAATACCAGCCTTTTAAACACTGACACCAAGCCCTACTACTTCGCTTGTATAATCTGATACTCCCCTCGTTTTTCTATCACTAGTGAGTTTTGGTTCTCATAACTAACATGAAAAAGAGGACTATTTTCTTCAAAAGGCCTATCTTTAGCGTACACATGTACCGAGATCTAATAACAATGAACAAGAAGTCTCTCCTGTATCTATGGGAAGAACGAACGCTCTTTATTGGCAGGCTTGAAGAGCCACTGAACTTATCCCAAGGCGCTGCAACTCTGACCCTGTCACTGGGCGGTCCTATTAAAGTTGAGTCAAAAGATCAGAACATTTGTTTTGAAAGCACATGCGTATTACTAAAACCGGGCTGCTCTGTAACGATAGATACACAACATCAGGTCATCGCAAATTGTAATCTAGATGTTATGGGGCGGGACTTTAGCGCCTTATCCGACCTCTGCCGCGATATGGGCCAAGGGGTTTTTAGCGAGTTTGGCAACGAACAATTATTCAGACAGTCTGTTATTGATATTTACGACTCAGAACGCTCCACGAGCGAAACCAAATATGAGATTGATAGCCTATTCAAAACATGTGTAAAGAAGCCTTTTGACAGTGATAAACGCGTATCTAAGGTAGTCGATTTGATCAAGGATTCTATTGACACAAACCTATCTATTGAGAGTCTCGCTGATACAGTGAACTTGTCAGTACCTGGACTCACCAAAGTCTTCAAAAAACAAACAGGCGTACCCATACGCAGGTATCGTCAATGGCATAGGTTATTTGTCACCGCAGTCGAAATCAGCAGAGGAAAGAGTTTAACCGACGCCGCCATTGATGCGGGTTTTGTCGACCTATCTCATTGCACCCATACTTTTAATATGATGCTAGGCATGAAGCCGTCATATTTTTTATCCCAACCAGAGCGAATTATTGTGATGACTGAAAATAAGCAGCGCCTATCTTGTACAAAAAATTGAGCGAGTCAGACTCTAAAGCTCATAGTAATCAGTCGCCTCAGCGAGGGTTGGGACTTTCTGTCTACATGATGAGGTAGTTTTATATCACTCCCTGCTCACGCAGCCATTGCTCACTCCTAGCCATACCTTCTTCAAGGCTAACTTTAGGCTGATACCCTAGCTCTGCACTGGCCTTATCATGGATATATTTAGCACTAGGCCTCGATAGCATCGCAACGGTAGAAGGATTTAATTCTGTACGTTTACCGAAAAGATGAGCCATTCGCTCCGCGGCAAAAGCGATAGGATAAAGCAGCTGTTTGGAAAGTGTTCTTGCCGAGTCCAAACCTAACATTTTGGCTAAAAAAGAAAAATACTCCTGATTACTCACCTGCCCCATGCCTGATAGGATATAAATCTGTCCGATTGCCTTGTCTGAGTTCAGTGCCAAATAACAGCCCTCAACCAAGTCATCAATATACACTGGGCCGAACATACCTTCTTTCGGGGCGATGAATTTCTTTTGCTTCATCATGTCAATTGGCGTCACGGTCCAGGGTCGGGAGCCCGGACCGTAAACATCTGCAGGGCGGATAATGGTGGCATCCACTTTTCCTGCATTGTTGTAGTTCAGAACCAAATGTTCACTAGCCAGTTTGGAGTCTGAATATTTCTGACCGCAAGCCCTCAAGGCAGTATTTTCATCCATTGCTCCGGTGTGACTTAAGCCCAACGCGGCAACGGAGGAAAAGTGCAGAAAGCGCTTTTTGTTATCACACTTTGCCGCTTCATCTAATACAGTCTGCGTACCCAACACATTAACGCGCCAGGTTTCCTCTTCTGTTGCAGCATTAGAGACCACTGCAGCCGTGTGAATGAGGGTGTCACAACCAGCTAGCATGTCTCGCCATCTCTCTGGCTCAAATAAATCAGCTTGTATGATGTTTTGTTCCTGATTGGCACTTAGATCAATCCCACAGGTCTCGATACCTTTTTTATTTAGGCAACGCGCCAGACTTTGTGCGATAAAACCTTTTGCGCCGGTAATAAATACTTTCTTCATTGCGGCCTGCCTATTATTTTTGTTGTTTCAATACGTTTCTGACAATCGAATCAATATAGAAATTAACTAGCTTTACGGGAATCAGTCTGTTCATCCAATAGGTCATCCGGGCGAGCTTGCCTGGAATGATGTAAAAACGCTTCGATTCCAAGCCTTTCATAATATCGTCAATCGCATGCTCCAAGGTCAGTGCACCGGCTGTAAGTTTTAGCTTCAAGGTAACCGGGTGAATAGTTTTGTGTTCTTCATGCACCATCGGCGTATCAACTTCTGGCGGACAAATCACTTGAACCGCTACACCTTCAGGCGCCAGTTCGGTGCGCAAGGCCTGAGCTAAACCCACCACCCCAAACTTAGAGGCATTGTAAGAGGTATAGGCATAAGTACCGACCAACCCTGCCATAGAAGCCACCAAGGCTAACTTGCTAGGCACTTTGTTTTTCTTCAATAAAGGAATAGTCGCCTGAGCAAAGTTACGAGAACCAAAAAGGTTAACTGTCACAACAGTCTCAAACTCTTTAGCTGGTACAGCTTCAAATAAACCAGTGCGATTAATACCTGCACAATGCAAGGCTATCGTTGGTAATCCCACATGACACGCCGCTTCTGAAACTACTTTAAGCAGGCCATCCAGGTCTGTCACATCGGCTTCGTAATAGGCAATACCCTGACTGGAGTTATGCCTTAGATCCTCAATAAGCGATTTTGCCTGCTCATCAAACTTTAGATCGAATAAGGCCAGGTTGGCACCCGTTTTTACGTAGCGCCGTGCGATTTCCTGGCCAATGCCACTCGCTGCACCGGTGATATAAATCGTTTCTTGATTCATTAGTGTGCTGCCTCTGATTGTTGTTTTTTAGTAGTCATCGAAGCTTCCGGCGCGAAGGCATCCTCATCGATACAGAGTATCTTGGGTAGTCCCCTTCTATTGCATAAGCCGGTAGATTTGCATTACTAGAGCACACTTTACCGCCTTGGGTAAATACCATATCGCGTAAGAAGACCATGCAAGTGGGGCTAAGGAAACTAATAAAGCAGGCTAACGCTCCATACAACACAGTCTATATGAGACTAATAGCGACATTCAAAACCTGAGCGATTAAGAACACCACTAAAGAATCAGACCTCTACTAGCGCTTCTATCAAATACAGCTCTTTAATCTTCTCGGGCAACTCAATTATCTTTCTCGCTTCAAGGTCCATCCAGCCCACCACACAACGATGAACTGCCGATAGTTCACCATTGGCCTTATAGATATTTTGTAGCATCTGCACAGTTTTGGTAAAACCAGTTGGCTCACCTGGCTCCACTGTTACGCGCAACTCATCACCTATATTAACTTCGGCTTTGTACTCAGTCTCTTCCTTAAAAAGAACGGGGCCTACATTATGTTGCTTAAACCACTTCGCCGTCATACCGATCTCATTAAGAAACGCAACTCGAGTATGCGCACACAGATCAGAATAAGCAGAATGCCTCATATGCTGATTCGCATCACAGTCAGCCCATCGCACTTCAATAGTCTTTTCATATAACGCTTCAGTTTGCTTGCTCATAACGACCTCTTTACAACGAGCGATCAAAAAATTCGAGTTCAGTATGCAGGCAGAGAACACATAAATACAATTCATTATTATTATGTATGCTATGATTTTAAATCATACCAATAGCTGTGGGTTAGCCTTGCTCATGAATCTAGTCACACTTCGCCAGTTCGATCTGAATAGCCTTGTAGTATTAAAACTGTTGCTGGAAACAAAGCATGTCACACGGGCGGCAGAACAATTAAACCTCACACAATCAGCAGTTAGCCGAACCTTGGGTAAACTAAGAGAAGCCTTTCAAGACCCATTACTTGTGCGCTCTGGAAAAGGTTTATTACTGACTAAGAACGCTGAACAACTGCTTCCCTTAGTGAATCAGGCACTCGAGCAAATCAGTGTTTTACTTGACCCTATCGAGTTCAGCCCTAAAGATTACGAAGGTACCTTAAGACTTGCAACGACCGACTATGGCACTAATAACCTATTACCAAAATTAGTTCCGCTATTGCAAGAAGCCGCACCAAAGTTAAGTTTATCAACAGTTGATTGGCGCTCAAGCCTACTCACTGAGCTTGAACATAATCAGGTAGACCTGATGATTGGTGGCGTCACCTCTCCACCCGATAACATACACCAACGCATCGTTGCTCAAGATAACTACGCAGGCGTTATCAGGAAGTCTCATCCCTCTGAAGGAAAGATAGACTTACAAGAATATATTGGTATGAACCATATCGTAATTAGCTCCTCAGGCACCAGCAAAAGTCCGGTTGATGACTACCTTAAAAGCATTGGTCAACAACGAAAGGTCGCGCTCACGGTGCCACACTTTTTTGCTGCGCTGGAAATCATCGCCGCGACCGATTATATGATTCTGTTACCCAGTGGTTTTATTCGACGTTATGTCGACCAGGATAAGTTTACCGTCGTTAGCGCTCCTTTCCCCATTCCACCCTTAGAGATCGCCATGTTTTGGCACGCACGGATGCACCATGACCCAATGCATCGTTGGTTCAGACAGTTTATCTATGACAAACTTTATGCGCGGCATGATAGATATAAATAACCACATATCGAGACATATTCCTTGTATCACGTCAGTAAGAAACAATGCCGAGCAACTCACATTACTGGTCTAAATTTCAAAGTAAAATGATTTAGACACTGCTTAGTTAGGTAATAAATTCATGAAACATACTGTACTTTCTACCGTTCAATATTTGATGGTCACATTAAGTATTTTTTCTACGACCGTCTCTGCTGAGCTTGAAGCCTATCGAACTGACCTCCCTCCGGCCCTGGACGATAGCGGTTGGGACTTAATGCTAGAAAAAAATGGCATCAAGGTGTTTACCCGCGACTGGCCGGGCAGTGACTTTATTGCCTTTAAAGCAGAGCAAGTGGTGCAATCAAAGCTATCTAATATTGTTGCCAATTTCTCTGATATCAAGACCTTCCCTGAATGGGTCAAAGACATGGTAGACGCATATGAAATCGAGCCCTTTGACGATGAACGTTCCAGAAAAATCTATATGAGAATGGGTTTACCCTGGCCACTGGCTGACAGAGATATCGTCGCAGGCCAGCAACTAACACAGGAAACTGATTCAAAAGTCGTTCGAATTAAAGAATGGTTTGAAGGCGATGCTCTACCCAAAAATGAAGGTGTTATTCGAACACCTAAAGTTAATAATGAACTAGTACTGATTCCTGAAGGCAACGAGAAAACCAGAATCGTCTGGCAAGGGCATACTGAGCCGGGTGGTTTTATTCCGGCATTTATTGTGAACTTTCTATTGGAAGATGTCTTCTACGAATCTGTCTTAAACATGAGACATCGTTTTGAGTCACCTGAATTTCATAAGACTTCTGACTGGGTAATTAACTATAATGACTCGGGAACTGAAAGCTAAGAAAGATGGGATTGCGTTGCCTGTTGGGTTGATGGACTTAGAAGTGCTGAAGACAGACGCCTATTATCTTCTGTTTGATCCAACTTACGACCCCCATACCAATAGCACGCGTTTGCCCAATCGCTTCAATTGTCTCAAGCAATTCCTTCCAAATAACATCTAACCCAGAGTCACGACCAAAACTAAGCATGGGTAGATAACTTTCTGCTTGATTTTCTATCAGGTACAGCAAGTTGATAATAAGCCGATTGTGCTGTTCAATATTGTTGGTCACTGCTTTCTGCTGCCAACGAAACGACAGACGTTTCCAGTGAGTTGAGATACCTTCGAACAACTGATCCTCTATAATTAAGGGGTGGTCGTTCTCAATTACTCGCCACTGATTATCGACTCGTTGCTTCGCCTGCCTGACAGCATTATCTAAAGACCGATCACCATGAAGATAACCCGTCGTTAGGCCTCGATGTTGCTGAATGAATATAAGTAATACCTTTAAGTTTTTAACCAATCCAATATTGGTATACAAGGCCTCAATGTGCTTACGTTTTTTACTGCTCATCGCCTTAACACAAACAAGCACCCCAAGAATAATGGTGACGAACGCTATTAATAAACCTGACAAACTTTACTCCTTCTCTATACTAGCTTGTGAGCGTTCAGCGCGGTCTGCAAGATACTCTGCAACCTTAACTGTCTCATCTGCAATGACGGAATTGTCATTTGCCCTACCTAATAAAGCCTCAACATTTTCGGAGATTTCACGCGTTGCAATATTCTGTTGCTCCGTTGCTGTCGAAATCACGAGCATTTTGTTTGTAATGCTATCGATCATATTTGCGATCGTTCCCAAAGAGCCTTCAAGCTGGTTGATACGCGCAGCGTTATCTTCTGCAGCACGCATTACCTGACAAGACTTATCGGTAACGCCTACCATTCGTTTTTGCACATTATTGATGCTTTCGGTTATTTCATTAGCTGACTCTCTAGAACGAATTGAAAGACTTCGAACCTCGTCTGCGACCACAGCGAACCCTCGCCCATGTTCGCCTGCTCGCGCCGCTTCTATCGCAGCATTAAGCGATAGCAAGTTAGTCTGCTCCGATATATCAATGATGATTTTCGACATCGCTGCGACATTGTTGGTATGCTCCAACAACTCTGTAACCAGTACCTCACTTTCTTTAGATAAACCGACCATACGGCTTATTTCATTTGTGGCAGATTGGGCCTCAGCGATACCTTCAGTTGTCTGCTCACGCGAGCGTTCTATGTCGTCGTGAACATATTTGATTTGTGCCGCTACATCTTCCACACTCTGACTCAACTCAGTCACAGCCGCTGCTGATGAGGTAATCGAAGCCTTTTGCTCTTTTGCATTGGTTGATGCCGACAAGGCACTAATTGAGAGTTCTCTGGCCATATGAACAAACTCAGCAAAGTACTCCTCCTTGCTTTGTTCTGAGCGTTCATGGCTAAGTAAATAATCCTTGAAGGCTTTTAGGCTTTCATCTTTACCTAAACCCTCTAAAGGTAAATCGCGATACTGACTATCCGGAAGTTGAAGCAAATGCGCTAACTGCTGCAATGCCTGGGCAGAAGCACATTGCCAAAGCATCAAAGCAAGAGCAATGACACCAAGCAAGGCAATAAGCAAGGCATTCCAGGTAACACCTGAAATCAAAATGCTAGCACTCACACAGGCAAGGGACATGACAATAAAAACAAAATATGTTTAGGATAACGCCGAGCAGTAGACATAACTTTCTAGACCCATTCTTTTTCCTGATTTAAAGGACAATAAATGTCATCAACATCAAAGAAGGGGCAAAAGCCATGCCCACTAGTAAAATCACATCAAGGCAGACCACTTAACACGAAGCTAATCAATTGTTTTTATTAAGCAAATTAATATGTAACAAGATGTACGTAAGAAACAGAAATACAGGCGAGTGCTATTTAAAGTGCGACAAGGAAGAGTCACGCCCAAGCAAAGTGCAATGATTACTTGCAGAACTGAAGATGCAACGCAATGGTGCTAACAGACTAAAAAAGCCTGCGAGGTGAGCGGTGGCACAATTCTGAGAAAGTTAAAACTTTCCGTCCTAACTGAAAGGAAGAACGCGTGTTATAAGTACCGAGTTCCTTAGCGTTAGATAGCGCCTTAACTCTAATTGCATCAAGGGTTTCTTTGGATTCTATTAACCTAGCCATAGTGTCACCAATCTCTCATCAACAGTTTTTATGAACAACACTAGGTATTACGTCAATGTTTAGTATTTGGATCACATATTATGTGATCTATATTTGGTCATCTAGGTGTATCATGGGAGTCGTAAACAGTAGATAAGTAAAATATATAGATGTGAAAGAAGACAAACATGGACTCACTAACCCAAGCAGCACTAGGCGCCACTGTTGGCCATACATTATTAGGTAAACATATCGGCCGTACAGCTCCAATTATCGGGGCAATTCTGGGGACTTTGCCAGACCTTGACGTACTTATTCCTTTTGGGGGCCAAGTTGAAGACTTTACCTATCATAGAAGCTTTAGCCACAGTCTGATTATCCAGATCGCTGTGGCGCCCCTACTAACATGGTTAATACTGCACTTTCGCCCAAGCTATCGTCCAATATCCAAGCAATGGTTCATTGCGATTCTCGCGATTTTTTGGACTCACTCCCTACTCGACGCCTGCACCGTATATGGAACTCAATTGTTCTGGCCGCTAACAGAGCACCCCTTTGGCTTATCAAGCGTATTTATTATCGACCCATTCTATACGCTGCCGCTTTTACTTGCGCTGTTTCTCGCCTACAGGAATACTTGGATTTCAAAGAAAGCCACCATGATCACCACCTCAGCTTTCGCTATTTCATCGCTATACCTATGCTGGGGCGTCTTTGCAAAACATATCGCGGAAGAGAAAATTGCCACCGCTTGGCTCAATCAGAAAGGAACAAGCAAAGTCGTATCTACCATCAGTACACCTATGCCATTGAGCTCTTTCTTATGGCGAATAGTGATAGATGAAGGCGATCGTTACAGCATCTCACATGTGAGTATTTGGGAAGACACGAATACAATCGAATTTAAGACCTACCCTAAAGGCACCGAGTTATTAAAAGGCTTAGAAAGCCATTGGGATGCCCAACGACTGGTATGGTTTACCAAAGGTTTTTACAAAGCTGAAACTCGTGAAGATCGAATAGTCATGTCTGACCTAAGAATGGGCGTTGAAGGCGCTTATGCATTCAATTTCGCCATTGCAGAACAAGTAAACCAAGATACTCAAGTATCGACTATTTCGCCTATCAAAGCCATACGTGTCAACGATTCACTTGATTGGACAAAGCTTACATTACTGTGGGACCGACTTTGGGACTCAAGTGTTTCACTGCATCCGCAGCAGTAAAAGGGGACGGAGGGATTATAAAGTAATCAGTTAACGGATTTTTAGTTGGTACAGAACTCTGATTAAAAAAGAATCCCTCAGTCCCCTTAAAGCAGCTTAGTTGAATCAGAGCGCTACTTATTGGAATGTTATAGATATATTTAGCTAAATCCAGTAGTCGCCAATATGGTTGAAGATCCAGGTGATTATTATTGGTCAAGTTATCAGTGTAATGCTTTAGGTAAAGTATCAGGGTTATTGAACCCGCATAAAGAGTATTTGGCACTGGGCAAGTCGACTGATGAAAGGTTAAATAATTATAGAGAATTGTTTAGGCATCATGTAGATGAAGAAATGATCACAGATATACGCGAGGCGGTTAACAAGGGAATAGCGATAGGTAGTGAAGGGTTCAAGGAACAGATTGAGCGAAGGTATCATCGTCGAGTGGTTCCTGGAAAAGCGGGTAGGCCGAGGATTGAAGGTTGATTGGTAAATGTTACTCTGACCCCGATTACTCTTATTGATAACTGAGTCGTATCAGGTTACAATTCGGCTTATGATTCTATCATTTAAACACAAAGGCCTCGAGAAGTTCTTCAAAGCAGGAAAAACTTCAGGTATTCAAGTAAAGCACTCTAAGCGTTTAAAACTTATTTTAGGCCGACTTAATGCTTCTACTTCCCCAGATGATATGAATTTACCGGGGCTATTTCTGCACTCCTTATCTGGTAAGCGTTCAGATGTTTGGTCTGTTCGTGTTAGTGGGAATTGGAGGGTGACGTTCCGTTTCAATGGGGAACATGCAGAAATTGTAAATTACGAAGATTATCACTGAGGTGAAATTATGCTAATGCACAACCCTCCACATCCAGGCGAGATTATTAAAGAGCTTTGTCTTGAGCCTCTCGAGCTAAGTATCACTGCAGCGGCTGAAGCATTAGGCGTTAGTCGAAAAACACTCTCTAGTATTGTTAACGGTAAAGCAGGTATTAGCCCTGAAATGGCGGTGAGGCTTTCGATTGCGTTTAATACATCAGCTGAAAGTTGGTTGAATCAGCAAACACAATATGATTTGTGGCAGGCGGAAGCTAATCGAAGTGAACTCGATGTAAAGCCTTTAATTGCCGCCTAGCATATAAGACGAGTTAGATCTTGTAGACTTATGGGTGTATGTCCTGCCTTAAGTGCCTCTTGCTCTGCGAAAGTTTAGCGGTTCAGAAATACCAAGGAGGCACGTTGGAATAAAAAAATTTAGCAGCTAATGTGTGAATTCATGCACCACAACGATCCATCTCGCATTTTAGTAGGGCAAAAACCCCAACAATAAACTATGCCTTATTATTGCTCCTCACACTCAAACCCGCTAAGACCAGCGTCGTCCGTAGACCTTACAAACAGTAACAATCCTTAGTTACTCTGCGGCATAGTACTTGCTCCTCTGTAATACAAACACTCAAATTCATCGGCATTTCCAAGAGGAGCTTTGTCATGCGAAATATGCCTTGGGCTGAGAAACTAGACAGTACTCCCTTTATCGCCTTACTAACGATCATTACACTAACATCGTGGCTAATACAGCCCTCGTCATATTGGACCGTTTTTCTTATTGCTCTTTCTGGGCTCTCATCTATATTCCTGATCTATAAACGAAACCAGTTTTTTGCACCTCTCAAAGATGTTTCACGCTTACTTCAACAAAACGGTGTACAACACCGAGACCTCCCTCTCCATTCTCGATCTGGACACTCCGTCCTGGAAGCACTACGCCACTATTTACTCAATCAAGAACGCTCTGTTCAGCATAGAGACGGTTACTTTACTGAGTTTAACCATATGGCGAGTGAGTTATCGATCAGCGCTTCAACCTCGGCAAAAAATGCCATGGAACAAAAGCAGGCAATCTCCTCTTCGGCTGCAGCAGTCACTCAACTGAGTGCCAGCGTGAGCGATGTTGCAACGCAAGTTCGAGAAACCCATGCCGACATTGATACTTCACGTAAGCAAATTGCATAAGGGCGTGCCGAAGCGCAAAAAGCCTGCATTGAGATTGAGAAGATGACTGCCTTGTCTGAAGAAAGCGTCAAAATGGTGGATGTCTTGTTTGAGCAGTCAAACAATGTTGCAGCAATGTCTAACATCATTCGGGAAATTGCCGATCAAACCAACCTTCTATCTTTAAATGCTGCAATCGAAGCGGCACGCGCTGGTGAGCATGGGCGAGGCTTTGCAGTCGTGGCCGATGAAGTTCGAAATCTGGCAATCAGATCCCGAGAATCAGCAAACGATATTAGCGACAGTATTGAGTTATCTCACAAGCAGATGGGCAGTGTGAAACAGCAGGTCCATGATGTCGTCAGTAAAGCCAGAGAAAACTATCATAGCATCCAAAACCTTGAAGCCAATCTAGGTACCCTCGATAAAGTCGTCGATCAAATATGTGACAAGATTTCTCATATATCTACGACAACAGAGCAACAAAGCTACGCAACCAACGAAGTTGCTTTCAATGTTGAAACACTGCTATCACAAGCAGATGAGAATACAGCAATCGCTGACGAAACGGTTAATATCGCCAAATACCTGGCAAATAAATCAAGCCAATCAAAAGAACCAATGGAGAACAGTTTATGATCATTACCCTCTCCTTAGTCCTCATAGTCATTGCAAGTGTGCTGGTTTGGTTTAGTACCAATCGAAAAAAACATGCCGAAAAACTGGAACTTAAAAACTGTTTGGCGCAGCTCAATTCACTCAAAAGCTTATTGATTCAAATTCAAAAACATCGCGGCTTAACCACAGGCTATCTTCACGGTGAGAAAACATTACAAGCAGATATAAAAACCGTGAGAGCAGACGTTAACAAACTATGGGCATCATTAGTTAGCAATCACCCATCACTGACAAAAGACAAGTTATTTGAAGGTATATCAAGTCATTGGCAGCGACTTGAAACACGTGCCCTAACAATTGAAGCAAACAACAATATCGACCAACATAACCGACTCATCACAAATCTGCTCTATTTGATTGAAAACCAAACTGAAAAGAATAGTCTGCTCGTAGCATTATCTCGTGAAGCAGGCTTAGATGTAATATGGAAGGAGTTACTCGATACGATTGAATCAATAGGCCAAACCCGAGCCATCGGTATGGGTATTGTTTCCGAAGGAAAGAGTTCAGCTCTAGACCGAATAAAATTGAAGTACTTGAATGACCGTGTAAGCACTCAGTTTGAATCGCTAAATAAGGTTTTTCTTGAAAGAAAGCCCGGCGAAAAAAGAGTGATCATTCTAGATGATAAGCACTCGACCTCAGCGATTAAAAACGCTCAAACAAAAATCTCCGAACTACAGAGCTTTATCGAAACCAAGCTGCTCAATTCTTCGGTAGATAGTCGTTCAGGAGCAGATTTCTTTCAACTGGCGAGCGCAGCTATCGCACCTTTGAATGAGCTCTTTGACCTGGCATCCACTAAGTTATCAACGAGCATTGATTGATCAGGGTATTTCTAGCCATTTACTTAGAAAATTAATCGCACGTTCGCCAATTAGCACTCAAACCAACATAGAAACTTGGTGTTCCCTTATCGCTTCTATTCTAATAGAGCACTATTATTTAGGCCGTCTAGATCAGTCAAAAAGTGCTGCAAGCACCGAGACAGAGACTTAATTTAGGTCTGCCGCATAAGGCTTTAGCCGCTCCAAGGGAATGACTTCCAAGGCTTTTATGTGCGTTTTAGTTAAGTGAACTCTGGGTGCCATACCATCTTCTTGAGCTTGCAACCAACGAACCGCGCATAGACACCAGGTATCGCCGGGATTCAAGCCGGGAAAGCCGTATTCAGGCACTGGTGTAGACAGGTCGTTCCCTTTAAACCTGGAATATTCTAAGAAGTCTTTAGACGCTTCGATACAAACCGTATGTGAACCTGTGTCTGCTTCACAGGTATTACATTTTCCATCTCGATAATACCCTGTGACGGGGTCGCTTCCACATAGTTCCAAGACTTCGCCAAGTACATTTACTGATTCGTCCATATCCATATTGCTTCTCCGCTTACTAACTGTTTAAGCTTTTGACTATTGATGCATTCATCGCATTGAGCCTTAGTCTTCCAAATGTCTAACCGAATAATACATGGATATGTTGATAATGTTGCTTGTGCAATACGAATTTCTCTTACCATGCTTGTCTCTCAAAAAATAACCATAGCTTTCAACCCAGCCTATTGGCACAATCCACTCCCTAGATTAACGCGATACTGAGGTGTACATGCCATTTTCTAAGCTTGGATTAAGCGATCCCATTCTAAAGGCCATCACAGACAAAGGCTACACCGAACCAAGCCCTATTCAATGTAAAGCTATCCCAGCTATCATAGCTGGCAGAGATGTGGTCGCGGCATCTCAGACCGGTACAGGTAAGACAGCGAGCTTTGTGCTGCCATTGCTTGAAAAACTTAATGTTCCCTACAACTATCGCGGCAAGCGCATACGAGCATTAATTATTACCCCGACTCGTGAGCTGACTGAGCAAATTGAAGCCAATATTACGCAATACGGGAAGTACCTCAACCTAAAGTCAATGGCTATGTACGGTGGTATCGCTGCAGAGCCTCAGAAAAAGAGACTCATTGAAGGTGTTGATATTCTGGTCGCGACGCCAGGACGTTTACTTGAAATGGTCTATGACCGTGCAGTTCATTTTGACGAACTAGAAGTCCTGATCTTAGACGAAGCCGATAGAATGCTAAACATGGGTTTTATTGATGAGATCAATAAAATCATTGATCGCCTTCCGAGCGAGCGTCAAAGCTTGTTGTTTTCTGCAACCCTAACCGATGACGTACGCTTCCTCGCTAAGACGGTTAAAGACGAAGCCTTGGAAATCGCCATTTCGCCCGAGGCAACTGCCGCGACCACCATTGACCAGTGGTTGATTACGGTCGATAAAGATAAAAAGTCTGCGCTATTGAGTCATCTCATTATTGAGAATCAGTGGGATCAGGCGCTAATTTTTATTGAGAAAAAACATGGCGCTGCGAAACTTGCCGCTCAGTTAGGCAAACGAGGTATTCACGCAGAAGCAATTCACGGTGACCGTAGCCAAGCAATGCGAGCTAAAATACTGAATGATTTCAAATCTGGCGAAATTAAGTTCTTGGTGGCTACCGGAGTCGCTGCACGCGGAATTGATATTGGTAAGTTAAGCCGAGTGGTTAACTATGACCTGCCCTTTAAGCCTGAGGAATACATTCATAGAATTGGACGAACAGGCCGAGCAGGTGCCATTGGCGAAGCGATCTCATTTGTCTCAATGGGAGATTTTAAGAATCTTTGTGCAATAGAGAGCCGGCTAGGTCATATTATTGAGCGAAAAGAAATTGAAGGCTTCCCTGTGAGAAAAGTCGTGCCCGTATCTATTTTAAATTACGTACCGAAGAATAAGCGACCAGCGAATAAAAAGACTGAGCAGAAAAAACAGGACTCCCCAAAAAAGAAGATTAACCGCAATAAGCCCAATACAACGAGCACCAGCGCTAAGCGCCCTGCAAAGACCACAAATAAAACCATATGGGGTGATAGATAGTGCGCTATAGCCATTTGCCCTATAGCGCACTCGACTAAGCACAAAGGGTTCTTGGCCTAACACCTTTCGCAGCGTTACAATGATGATTCACTCGCTTTTATGGAGGTGCTTGTTATGTCTATTGCTCCTAGAATCGAAGCTCACTTGTCGCGCGTTGGCGTGCACTACGACCTCATTCAACACCCTGAATCTCATACCAGTTTAGCTAGTGCCAGACTTGCTAACGTGCCAGCCAAACAAATGGCAAAAGCCGTTATCACCCACGATGGCGATAACTACCGACTCTGTGTCATACCTGCAACACATCAGCTTGTTCCTGATCTGCTCAACCAGCATATGGGCAAGGCCTCGCATTATCGCTTGGTCGATGAGTGTGAACTCAAAAGCTTATTTGATGATTGCGAAGAAGGTGCGGTTCCTGCACTAGGCCAAGTCTATGGCTTACCAGTAGTTTGGGATAAAAGCTTGGAAGAGATGCCTAGTATTTACTTTGAAAGTGGCGACCACCATAACCTGATTCATGTTAACCATGGCGCATTTATGCAGCTCATGGGGCTTCAGGAAAATGATGTGATTAGTTGCCCGACAGAGTTTTATGAGGCGAGAACGCAGTTAATACACTAGTTTGTAGGCAGAGTGTTCCGACCCTCGCTGATCAACCCTGTGCTAGCCGGCCTGCGAGCCGTGGAAGGCTCTGTAAACACATTGAACCACCGAGAACACAGAGCGCTTCGCTGCACAGAGTAAAGATCAACCTTAATAACTCTTATATGTCTTCTCGGTGGAGGCCCTATGCCGCTCGGTGTTCTCGGTGGTGAATAGTCTTTAATGTTTTGACCTTTGAGGAGGCAGAGGGTTGCATCCCTTATCTGGACTCCCCGTGCTAGCCCGCATGCGAGCCACGAAAGGCTCTGCATACAGAAACACGGGGACTGACTCTAAATGCTACTTCTTAGATTTAGCTTCTTTCAATGCCCATGCGCCAACTGCTAGCATTGCCATCACGGCCAAAGAAACTTCCATTAAGCCCATATGGCTCTCGCCCACGTGCGCCTGCCCTGATGCATGCATACCTTCGTGAGCGAGTGAGGCAAGGCTCACCATCATCATGGCGATTAAGGCACTTGCTTGTGTCATTAAGGTTTTCAATTTCATTGTGTTCTCCTAAGTTAGTCTAATTCTATTCTAAGTCGTCAAGCACTCAAACCACGGCTTTTGCAGGTGGAATTTCTTTGGCCTCAAGCATGCCTTCGCTAATAATGAAATCAATAATTTTGTCTAGACCTTCAGCTTTCTTAAGGTTTGAGAAAACAAAAGGACGTTCACCGCGCATCTTCTTTGAGTCCTGATCCATTACGTCTAGCGAAGCACCAACAAGTGGAGCCAAGTCTATTTTATTGATAATCAACAGATCGGACTTAGTAATGCCTGGGCCACCTTTACGTGGAATCTTATCGCCTGCTGATACATCAATCACGTAGATAGTTAAGTCCGATAGTTCTGGGCTAAAGGTCGCACTAAGGTTATCACCGCCACTTTCTACAAAAACGACATCGAGCTCTCCATGGCGCTTCATCAGCTCATCAATCGCAGCCAAGTTCATTGAGGCATCTTCACGAATCGCGGTATGTGGACAGCCACCCGTTTCAACACCCAGGATTCGGTCTTCATCCAAAGCTTCGTGACGCGTCAGGAATAAAGCATCTTCCTGGGTATAAATATCATTGGTTACCACTGCAATATTGTAGTGATCTTTTAATGCTGCACAAAG
>NZ_LWFE01000237.1:0-1049 GCF_001635675.1 Oleiphilus sp. HI0061
TAACGCTGGCGTAAATGTTACCACTGACGAAGTCGTAAAAGACCTTGTACGCTGTGGCTATGTAAAAAGTGCCGACCTGGCAGACCGTTTTGGCAACCCTGCTGACCTCGACCCGGTACAAGACCCGGATATTGTCGGAGCAAGCGGTATCTTTAGTAGTGAAGAATTTCTCAATGACCGCGAATTCCAGAAAGCCGCATCGGTCATGAAACTCGTGATCAATGGCTATGCCGGTGCTGGTACAATCACCATGGGTGGTTATGACTACCATACGGGTAACCGTTCGACAGGTGAAGCTCGTGACTTAAGAGCAGGACGTGTCATGGGCGCTTGCCTGGAATACGCAGCACGAATTGGTGTACCGCTTATGCTTTACGTCTTTTCTGACGGTTCAGTCGCCAGTAATGGCATGGTAGATAATTCTGAACAAGGCCGCGGCAAAGGTGTATGGACCGGCGATAACCAATCAACTGCTGCAGCGTTCTACCTAGTCTATGACCCTAGCGGAAACGGTCGCCCTACTGCGATACGCAACCAGGTTGGCTATATGCGTAGCGACGCATCAGTCGAAACCGCATCAAGCCCTGCTGCCAATAACGTTAACCTACTAGTTCAAACCGTTATGCTGAATTACATGGCACTACACGGCGAGCAAGGCAACTTCGAAAATGTACTGAGTTATCACGGGCTGGGAAGTTCTACTCTTAGGGATACGCTGGTTGGAATGGCACCTATTGTAAATGGGACGATTTGATGAATAAGTAAGACGATAAAGGGGGGCACCTAAAGTGCTAAGCCCCTTTTGACTCATAAATTACTTGGCCAACTCTCTCAATGTGATCACGTAGCTGCAAGTTCTTAATGTCATGAAAGCAATGCACATCGACTACAAGCGGGATATCAGAATCTGCAAAATCTAACGCTAGTGCTGAGCTCGTAAAACGGTCAATATTATCGCCGACGACAGCAATATCAATATCACTTCGCTCATGATAATTCCCTTTCGCCCTAGAGCCATAAAGCTTTGCATAATCAATCATCTCATACTT
>NZ_LWFE01000238.1:0-868 GCF_001635675.1 Oleiphilus sp. HI0061
ACTTACCACAATTAGGGTTGCCACCCAGAGCGATGGTTAACATAGGCTTAGGCCTCTGAAGCTGCTAGCAAGGAGAAACTTTAAGATGACGGGCAATACTATCGCCCAAGGCGATTCTCGTTCCACGATTTGCGAGAACCAAACCGTGTCGGCGACGTTGGAGCAAGCAGACCTCACTACCCACACGCAAACCAAGCCCTATCATTTTTCTGGCAAGGCTTTTACCGCCACTGATCTGTGTAATGGTTGCGTTCTGACCTTCTGATAATCGATCCATACTTAAGCTTTGCGTCATCAAGATTCACCTCACAAACAATAATAGGAATGATTCGTATCTAAAGGCTATCAATAGAACTTAATGAATACCATTGAAGCTTAATAGGAATCAATCTCGTTTGACTTAGATCAATTATTGGCAAGCTTAGGCTGATAAGAGTAGGTAATGACTTACCTCCTATTGGTTATAAAAGAGAGAGCGAAAATTTTCTCAACCCTTTTCCCAATTGAGGTTAGAATAGAAGCTCTAAACCAAAACCGAAGCACTCTATGAGAACCGTCAAAGATTTCCACTTCGTTAAACGCTTACTCAAAACGCTTTATATCAAAGATATCGTAATAGCGAAGTCCTCTGAAGACCTTGATACGATTCTGGCTCAGGAGCCGCGTTTAATTATCGCGCTAAATCATGGGCCGATGATGGGTGCGCTGGCAGGTTTGGTTGGCCTGGCAGATTCCATGCAAAAGCATGGTGGAGAGAAGCGTTCGCCCTTCGGTATCACCTGGCGAAAGTTTTACGAGCTGCCCATCGCGAAACAATTACTTAGCTTTCTCACGCAGATTAACCACGGAGTAGGTTTTGATGAAGCCT
>NZ_LWFE01000239.1:0-1033 GCF_001635675.1 Oleiphilus sp. HI0061
AAAGACTTCAAAAACCAGATGTGAGCAACTGGGCTAGCTAGTTCGATATGAGCCATACGGTCACGTCTTACGTTAGCAAGCGCAACTTCTACACCACACTTCTCACAAATTACACCACGATGCTTAAGGCGCTTGTACTTACCACACAAGCACTCATAGTCCTTGATAGGACCGAAAATTTTGGCACAAAATAAGCCATCACGCTCTGGCTTGAATGTACGATAGTTAATCGTTTCTGGCTTCTTAACTTCACCGTATGACCAAGATCGGATCATTTCTGGAGACGACAAGCCAATACGAATTGAGTCGAATTCCTGAGTTTGATTTTGGTTTTTTAATAGGTTTAATAAATCTTTCATCGGTTTTGCTCCAATTGGAGTTATCTATCCGCGAACGCTTCATCTAGAAGCGCTCGCCTCCGCGTAATTGTTTGTATTGACTTGCGAACTACTCTGATTCCAGCTCGATATCAATACCAAGCGAGCGAATTTCTTTAACAAGTACGTTGAATGATTCTGGCATGCCAGGCTCCATACGGTGATCACCATCAACGATGTTCTTATACATCTTGGTACGGCCGTTAACATCATCAGATTTAACCGTAAGCATTTCCTGTAGCGTATAAGCAGCACCGTAAGCTTCTAGCGCCCATACTTCCATCTCACCGAAGCGCTGACCACCAAACTGAGCTTTACCGCCCAATGGCTGCTGAGTAACAAGGCTGTATGAACCCGTAGAACGAGCGTGCATCTTGTCATCAATCAAGTGGTTCAACTTAAGGATATACATATAGCCAACGGTAACTGGACGATCAAAAGAGTCCCCAGTACGACCATCATATAATTGAACCTGACCACTATCATCAAGACCGGCTAGACGAAGAAGCTCTTTAATCTGAGACTCTTTCGCACCATCAAAAGCAGGAGTCGCCATTGGAACACCACCGCGAAGGTTATGTGCCAGCTCTAGAATCTCTTCATCACTAAAGGTATCCAACGCTTCTTTCTTATCAGCAACACCGTTATAGATTTGA
>NZ_LWFE01000240.1:0-603 GCF_001635675.1 Oleiphilus sp. HI0061
AAGCGCTTTACGCTCAGGGGACCACCAGTAACCGTTATAAACCAACTCCGCATACTTAGACATAATACTGTCTTTCAAATGCGCAGACTCTTTATCGAGAGTCAAAGATTCAATCGCACGGTGAGCCTTAAGCATAATCGTGCCCCCTGGCGTTTCATAGCAGCCTCGAGACTTCATACCTACATAGCGGTTTTCAACGATATCCAAACGGCCGACACCATTATCACCACCGACCTTATTCAAGGTCTCAAGCACGGTTGCCGGGCTCATCGCTTCACCATTGATCGCGGTGATATCGCCTTTCTCATATGTCAGTTCGATATAAGTCGGTGTATCTGGAGCGTTCTCAGGAGAAACAGACCAACGCCACATTTCTTCTTCAGGCTCATTCCAAGGATCTTCT
Source organism: Oleiphilus sp. HI0061 (assembly GCF_001635675.1). Classification (NCBI taxonomy): domain Bacteria; kingdom Pseudomonadati; phylum Pseudomonadota; class Gammaproteobacteria; order Oceanospirillales; family Oleiphilaceae; genus Oleiphilus; species Oleiphilus sp. HI0061. Next base: position 404 of record NZ_LWFE01000240.1, read on the forward strand.
AGCATATCGCCTTCATAAGAAATATGTAGCAAGTTTGCATCCATAGAATAAGGAGACTTACCTTTCTTCTTTTCAACTTCGATACCGTGTGTATCACAATAGGCTAACAAGCTTTCACGAGAGTTGAGATCCCATTCTCTCCAAGGTGCAATGACCTGAACACCCGGCTTAAGTGCATAGGCACCTAACTCAAAACGAAT
>NZ_LWFE01000241.1:0-727 GCF_001635675.1 Oleiphilus sp. HI0061
CCGTTCAAGTTGCTCTAATTGCTCCTCACGTTTTGCTACGCGTTCCATTCTAGCAACCTTATTGATCGATGAATGCTAATGGAACGAAAGCAACAAGAATGAGTGTTGTACCCATAACCATAAGCGGAAGAAGTAAACGCTCGTGGCGATAATAAAAGGAATCGCCCTCTTTTAAAGCGAGACTGACTNCCTCATCACCCACAACCTGACGGGTAAGTAGGTGATTTAACGAAACCGGCGGACTCAAATAACCAAGTTCGAAAGCCATCAAGCAGGTCATCCAGAAGTGAATCGGATTGATTCCGGCAGCATAAGCAACCGGAGCAATCGTACCTGTAACCAGGATAAGCGCACCAAAGGGGTCCATTACCATGCCGATCATCACCAAAAACAGAACGAGAAACGCCATCGTGCCGTAGGTAGAGCCGAAGAATTCGGGTATCTCTAGTACGCCGCCGCCCCGTTCTATAATGCCGCCAACTGTAAACGAGCAAGCCATTAACATCAGTAAGGCGCCAATTTGTATGGATGAGTTATCTACAGAACTGGAAAAGGCTGAAGATATCGTCGGACTCGCCTTAGCACTTTCATTTCGCTGATGGAAATCCCTACTAAATTTACGTTCAAACACTAAAACTGCCATAACGATAATTGGCAGCATGACAGGTGCCGTAAATTCGTCAAGTTGAGCATCTAGCAATATGTCGTAAAGAAAGAGCGCAGCGAC
>NZ_LWFE01000242.1:0-831 GCF_001635675.1 Oleiphilus sp. HI0061
AGCCCATAGTTTATCGCAAGCTTTTTTTAATGAAGACCAGTAATACTCTGGATCTTGTTCAGCCCAGCCCGGCTGGCTAGAGAAGTAAGGCTCGAGCTCTTGTTTGCCCTTAGCGATCAAATTACCTTGGGTATCAAATATTATGGCCCGAACACTTTGAGTACCGTTATCAATGGTGAAGATATACTGCTCGCTCATCACACCACCCGCTCTTCTTTTTTGGCTTCTTCGACAGGAAGAGAATAATGAGCACTAATAATACGCTGATACCTGCTCGCCTCCTGATCCCAACGAGGCTCATCCCAGCCTAAAGCTTCCAAACAATGAGCCTTGACGCGAGTAAGCACGGCCTCACCACCTTTAGGAAGAACAAGTCCTAAACGAGTGCGGCGCAGCATTAGATCGTCTAAATGCACGACTAGTTGAGTTTCACAGGCATAAACAAGCTCAGCGAATATGGTATCACTAGTCAAGACTTTGTCTGCTAACTCAGGTTTCCTATCTACCAGCTCAACGATACGTTCTGCGCCAAAGCCATAGCGTCCTTTTAGCCTACGAATCTGAGGTGCATTGATATGAGCTGAAGCCATTACATGGTCAGTCTCAGGAAAGTGTGTACTCGACTTAAAGTCTTCAGGTTTCCGATTTAAATATCTCGCCGCCGTTTGAAGCACATCCAAGGCGATTAAACGATAAGTCGTCAGCTTACCTCCTGCAACGCTCACCATGCCTCGATTATCCCAGACAACATGTTCACGCTTTTCATCAGAAGGCTTTGCCGGTTTACTCAAGTCAGCTTCTTGCTTGCTAGAATGTTTACTGACAACAGGG
>NZ_LWFE01000243.1:0-1416 GCF_001635675.1 Oleiphilus sp. HI0061
TATTTCCCAGGCGTGTCGGACAAACTGTTCGACCTCTTCTTGTGTTAGATCTAAAGCGTATTCCCAAACGTCGCGTGACTCCAGGTGGCTGTATTCTTTGACTTTTTCATAGTAGGGGAGAATTGTAAAGACACCGGGGTAGCCACCGGAAAGACCTTTATAGGTAAAGACTAGCTCGTTATCGTCAGGATTAGCATTCGCTGCAAAATTGATGCTGTAGTCTAGTAGTGCATTACTGCCAGAGGCACGATCTATACGAATAAAGGTATGCCCGAACATTGAGGAAGGGCTATTTAGATAGGCTGCCGGGAAGCTCAAAGTTAAGCTTTCCGGATCGATCTTGGCGAACCAGTCCTTATAATCTGGGCACTTGGCTTCGGTGAAGTTCAATTCAGGGAGTTGTTGTTTTAGCCAATGAAAACGAGCTGGGAACTGGCAAATAAGCTCAGGGTCGCGGCTACCGCCAGTAAACGCATTAATATTAGCCTTGAGCTCAGACTTTGGCGAGTACTTTCCGTCTGGAGCGATAAAAAAACTGTCGTCATCAACCTGACTTTCAAATCGCGGAATAAAGCCTATTTGGTGAAAATGAAGAAGGTCGAGCCATTGTTCATTATCCGCTAGGGAAGTAAGTTTTGAATCTGGTATCGTTTGCGCGAGAGAGTTAAAGCTTAGACAGGCAAGAAAAGCTACATTCACCAGAATGTAATGGTAAGGGCAGTGCATGATATCTCTCGTTAGGGTGAATGCCGGTCTTTTAACTGGCACAAAAAAGGGCATCAAATTGTGCCCTTTTTTAGATTCTAGATCTAGCGTAAGCGTAGATTAAACGAGGCTAATTAGCCTAGGTATTTAGCAAGAGTCTTGTTCTGGCTCATTACGCTAACCAATGCTTGGTATGCGTCACCAGAAGTTGTTGCTTCAGACATAAAGATTTGGTCAAAGCTTGCTTTCAATGCAGCATTGAATGTAGCAGCATCTTCTTTAGCAACGCCAACAAGTTCAGATAGTGCAGCAAGTGTTTCACCTTCACCAATTGCAGTGTCTTGAGCCAGTTGGTCAAGGTTTTTATCTATAAAAAGGGATACTTGGACTTTTAGAGGGCCGTTTGCATCTTCACAGCCAAGTGTGCCTGAGGTCATAGCAAAAGTTTGGCTGGCTATTCCGTTAGTTGTTGCGGCAAGAACGTGCTCATGCCATTCATCTGCATTTTTGAAAATAACTTCAGTACCTAAGCCGCACCCTGCAGGACCGTGACCGCCGGCAGCCATTGCAGTAAATGGAGCAGAAAGAATGAATGCACCTAAAATTAGTTTTTTCATAGCAATTCCTTGAATCATTTTTTGTAAGTAACGCCCTTCGATTATAAACAGCGTTATTGGAAAAAGGCAATGTGTTTAGTTTTATACAGCTTAC
>NZ_LWFE01000244.1:0-1043 GCF_001635675.1 Oleiphilus sp. HI0061
AAGTTGATGCTTCGCATCGTTTAAATCTCGCATGGCTGCTTCTCGTGCGCGAGATAAGTCACGCACCGCTTCATCTTCGGGTTCAGGTACGTAGATTGGGTCAAGGTCATTGTTCTTCAGTAGTCGAGCGAGTTTCTGAGCGTCTCGTTTATCTGTCTTCACTCGCTCACCAGGTTTCTTGGGGATGAGAGATGGCGCGACTAAGAAACAGCAGTGACCAAGGCTGGTGAGAAGTCGATAAATCCAATAACCACAAGGGCCTGCTTCATAGACAAAGTGAAGTGTCGCATGCGGGTATTTCGATTGTAATTGTCGAGCAAGTTTTACAAAGCCTGCTTTGGTGGACTGAATGCGGCCTAGGTCGATAACTTCTGAGGTACGGTAATCAAGGGTATAAGCGACTTGAGTTTGTTCTTTGTGAGTATCTAAACCAATAAATAGTATGTTATCTTTTTGCATGGTGCTGGCCTCTAATTTATAGCGTAACAACTATAATATGGCTCGGCCTTTGCTAACCCACGAATTGGAGGTCAGCACTCTTTAGTGGGGAGTCATTATGTCTAAATGCAATAAGGGAAGTCGGCAATTGAGTAAAGAACTTTGAGCATTGTTGTTGTATTAGTTGTTTTAATTCTAATCGGGTTATTAGTTAGTCGTATCTTTACGAATCATAGAAACAAAGCTAATACCATTTGCTCTAATTGTGGTCATAACTTTGAGAGTACAACTGGAAAGTTAATTAAAGTATTAAGAGGCCCATCTCCTCTTTAAAATTAAACGAATGAATAAGGAAGTTCAATGAAAGCAAAAGTAGCAGTATTTGGATCATTAAGGTTTCCTCCAGATAATACCGAAAAAGTATTACCACACTTAAATGCTTTAGTTCGTAGCACTCACGAAAATGATGGATGCATTGCGTACGATGTTGCGGAAGATCCATTCGATAAGGGCTTAATTCGTTTTTCAGAGTTGTGGCCGAATCGTGAGAGCTTAAATGATCACCTAAGTGCGCCGCACATTAAACCATGGCGAGAGCAGGCTAA
>NZ_LWFE01000245.1:0-941 GCF_001635675.1 Oleiphilus sp. HI0061
TGCTCAAATGGCCGAGCTCAAAGGAAATGTTAAGCACTTTTATCATCTAGCAGCGATCTATGATTTGAACGCTGGTGCTGAAATTCAGAAAGCAGTAAATGTACAGGGCACAAGAAACGCAATTGTTGCCGCGACAGAAATGCAAGCAGGCTGTTTTAACCATATTAGTTCGATCGCAGCAGCTGGTCTTTATAAGGGGACGTTTAGAGAGGATATGTTCGAAGAGGCCGAGAACCTTGACGATCCATACCTTCAAACAAAACATGACTCGGAAAAGGCTGTTCGAGACGAATGCTCTATTCCTTTCAGAATCTATCGTCCTGGTATGGTTGTGGGGCACTCTAAGACTGGTGAGATCGACAAGATTGACGGTCCATATTACTTCTTCAAAATGCTGCAAAAAATTCGTAACACTTTACCAAAGTGGATGCCTACTATTGGTATTGAAGGTGGCCGCATTAACGTTGTGCCGGTCGACTTTATTGTTGATGCAATTGATCATATTTCCCATGCAGATGGTGAAGATGGAAAATGTTTCCATTTGACTGACCCAGACCCACACAAGGTTGGTGAGGTTCTAAATATTTTTGCCGAAGCTGGTCATGCGCCAACCATGACAATGCGTGTTGATTCTCGCATGTTTGGTTTTATTCCTTCAATGGTTAGGAATGGCCTAAAGAACCTTCCTCCTGTTAAGCGTATTACGAGTGCGGTTTTAAATGATTTTGGTGTTCCAGAGTCGGCAATGGGTTTTATCAATTACCCAACAAAGTTCGACTCTCGCGAAACAGAGCGTGTATTGAAAGGATCAGGAATCGAAGTTCCTCGTCTAGAATCCTACGCACCTGCTATTTGGGATTTTTGGGAGCGTAACCTAGACCCAGATTTACATAAAGATCGTTCCTTAAAAGGTACTGTTGGTGGAAAAGTTTGTGTTGTCA
>NZ_LWFE01000246.1:0-1901 GCF_001635675.1 Oleiphilus sp. HI0061
ATATGTACTTGCAAAGTTGCACTTTTATTTAAAGGTGAACGTAGCTCTAAAGGTTCGTCGTAATTCTTGCTTTCAAAATATCGCTTAAAGGAAGGGTCTCTAAGCAAATTTGTTATCAGCTGACCTCTATCTGACTCTCGTTTAAAGCCAAGTACTGTACTTGCAGAGTCATTCCACCAGTCCATCGCACCTTCAGAGTTAGTCATGACGACAGCCTCTTTTAGTGCATTGGTAGATAATTGGACACGAGCAATCATTGACCGCAAGTTTTCTTGAGTAATGCGATTTTGATATTGAATTTGATATAGACCGTCAAACAGATCGCCCCATAAACCATGGCTTTCGGGAATTGCTTGGTCTTCTTGTACACTGTAAAGCCAACGATGCAGCTTAACAGCCTGGCTGATTGTCCAGGCTAAGTAGGCAAAGCAGCCAATCGCGAGAACCCACGCTAATTCCCCAATCAGCAGGCCAAGTACCAGCAAGCCAATCACAGCCCAAAAAAGGGAGTATAAGTGACCGATGATTCGTTTGTGCATAACCTTATGCTCCAGCACAGGAAGACAGATTCATTCTCTGATTCAATAGTTTGCCATTAAAACGCAAACGGTACAGAGAGTGTGCACCCTTCGTCAATGATCGAAGTCATGTGCATGAAAAATCGAGCTCCTTGCCACCTTTCTTATTTTATAACAAAGTTACCAATGCTCAAGCGCTATGCAGCACCTTGAGCAGAAAAACGATAGCCAGTACCTCGAACAGTTTGAACCAGGTATTCATGCCTTTCACCTAATGCCTTGCGAAGGCGCCGAATATGAACATCAACGGTTCGATCTTCAACATAGACATTGCCACCCCAAACTTGATCAAGTAGCTGGGAACGGCTATAAACGCGGTCTTGATGCGTCATAAAGAACTGCAGTAGCTTAAACTCAGTTGGCCCCATGCTCAGCAAATTATTGTGAGCGGTAACGCGATGACAAACTGGGTCAAGTACCAATCCATCTATTTCGATTTCACTTTCGACACCCGCAGGCGTCGCACGACGAAGTACAGCTTTAAGACGAGCAACCAATTCACGAGGAGAAAAAGGCTTAGTAATATAGTCGTCGGCACCGACTTCCAAACCCTGTACTTTATTATCCTCTTNGGTTTTAGCTGTCAGCATAATAATAGGGATATCACTGGTCGCTTCATTGCGTTTCAAGCGTCTTGCCAATTCAATTCCGCTAGTGCCTGGCAACATCCAATCAAGTAAAATCATATCGGGACGTTGATCCACAATAGCAATAAATGCATCCTGCGCATTTGAAGCTTCGATACAATTGTAATCAGCCATTTCTAAAGCAACAGCAATCATTTCTCTGATTGATGCTTCATCATCAACAATTAATACGGTTTTTTCTGACATAGTACTTACTCCAAAAATCAAACTGTATTAAAACGGCAAGCTGTTACAGTTTTATGACACTACACTGTAAGCCTATGCTGAGAACCTAATGAGCGCTCCTTTTTGCGAAGTTTTACAATTCACCTGACATAAAAGTCTAGAAACAGTCCCAGGAATAAAACCATACCCACCCAGTTATTGTTCAAAAACGCCTTAAAGCACTCATCTCTGTCACGATGGCGAATCAAGTGCTGCTGATATACAAATAGTACCGACGCAACGACAATACTCAGAAAGTAAAACTGCCCCATTTCAAGCTGTTCACCTAACAAGCTCAGCGTCAATATCACCAAAACCTGCAAAAATGCGATAATCGCCCGATCAGCCGAACCAAATAAGATGGCCGTGGATTTAACGCCGATTTTGATATCATCATCCCTATCGACCATGGCATACATCGTATCATAAGCAACGGTCCACAAGACTGTTGCCATATAGATCAACCAGATAT
>NZ_LWFE01000247.1:0-22646 GCF_001635675.1 Oleiphilus sp. HI0061
AAATATTTAAAAAGAGTTTCAAATTGAACACCTGCCCAGTCTTTTATTTGTATTCGACACTTGGTTGTCACTTGTGTGATGAGGCGCTTGCGGTAGCTCAGGCCTTGCATGTGCAAATGGCTGAAAACTTTGCAGCATCGTCCTTTGATTCGGATGGAAAGCCGCTTTTTTTTAAACTGGAGTCGGTCGATATTGCAGACGATGATGCCTTAATTGATCGCTATGGCGCCAGGATACCTGTTTTGCTATCCCATGATAAATCCCTGGAGCTTGAATGGCCTTTTGATGTTCAATCACTTTATGAGTTTATGTGCCGCTGCCTTAAATAGGGTTTCGGTTTAGTCAATTTAATGAATTAGATGTGAATTAGTATGATTATTGTTGTGTCTCCTGCAAAAACGCTGGATTTCGAGTCAGCGAGTTTTAGTGATGAGTTTTCTGTGCCTGATTTTCTAGATGAATCAAAGCATCTGGTTGACGCTTTAAATAAAGTAGATTCCGCTGCGCTAATGAAGCTAATGAGTGTCAGTGAAAAGATTGCAGATTTAAATGTGCAGCGAATGAAAGATTGGACTGTTCCGTTCACGGCCCAGAATGCAAAGCAAGCTGTCTATGCCTTTAAGGGGGATGTATATACGGGGTTAGCAGTCGAGTCTATGGATAGTGCTAGTGTCGAATATCTTCAGGGAAAGTTAAGAATACTCTCGGGTTTGTATGGTATTTTGCGCCCCTTGGATTTGATGCAGCCATATCGTTTGGAAATGGGAACCAGGCTTGAAAATACACGCGGAAAGAATCTTTACGAGTTTTGGGGAGAGATGCTGACAGAGTCACTTAACCGGGAGTTAGAGGGGAGTGACGAGGTTCTCGTTAACCTAGCATCCAACGAGTATTTTAAATCAATCAAGCCTAAGTCGCTTAAGGCAAAGGTGATTACCCCTATATTCAAGGATGAGAAGAAAGGCACATACAAGATCATTAGTTTTTATGCCAAAAAAGCACGAGGCTTAATGGTCAGGTATGCTGCTGATAATAATATTCAAAGCGTTGAAGATCTAAAGGGTTTTGACTACGCGGGTTATCAATACTCAGAGAGTGAGTCCAGTGGCACTGATTGGGTCTTTACTAGAAGTGAGAGTGTAGCGGAGGCGCAGAAGTAAGGTTGTGTTTAGTGTTGTGAAGAATAGGGCGCGCCAAGGGTTGCGCTTCTCTCGTCTGCTCGCGAATTTACTCTCGGGTAGTGCTTTTATTGGTGCTTGTTATCAATTCCCGCAAGTGTCTAAAATTGACCAAAACGAGCTTAATGATTACGCTCTGTTTACCTTGTGGGTTGAGGATCTGGTTCGTTCAATGAATACGGAGGTCGTTGTCGAAGGCTCCCCCATGGAAGCAAGCGGTTTGTTTGTATCAAATCATATTTCATGGCTCGATACGATTGTTTTTAATCATCTCAGGCCTGTAGGTTTTATTGCGCGGCATGATTTGGAAGAGTGGCCTTTGCTGGGGACCTTTACCAAAAGAATGGGGTCTATTTATATTAATAGAACCAATAAATTTGAAGCGTATCGCTCAATTCCTTACCTTGAAGAGCGTTTAAGGCAAGGTGGTTCAGTGCACCTGTTTCCTGAATCAACGACCTCGGTAGGTGCAGAGGTGTTGCCGTTTTTCCCGATGTTTTATGAGGCAGCAGTTAGAGTGGGTGTGCCTGTTCAGCCAGTTGCACTAAAGTATACGGATGAATTTGGTCGGCTCTTGCCTGAGCCAGCGTTTATAGATGATGACTCGTTTATTGATACGCTTGAGCGTATTCTAAGGGTTGAAAAGGTGTATGCTCATGTCCGTTATCTGGAACCTATGGACTCAGCATCCTTATGTCGTAAGGGCTTGGCGAGGCGTACTCGGGAAATGATTGGTGCAGAATTAAAACTGATTTAGGTATAAAAAAACCCGCAAGAGCGGGTTTTTTTATACCTTAGCTTTGCGCTTAGGCAGGGTAGTCGCGCTTGTCGTGACCAGTATAAAGCTGGCGTGGACGACCAATGCGGTAGTTTTCACTAACCATTTCGTTCCAGTGTGAGAACCAACCAATAGTTCGAGACATTGCGAAGATAACGGTAAACATTGACTCAGGAATACCGATAGCTTTCAAAATGATACCCGAGTAGAAGTCTACGTTTGGATATAGCTTTCTTGCAACAAAGTACTCATCTTCTAGTGCTATCTGCTCAAGGCGACGCGCGATCTTCAATAGAGGATCATTCTCAAGGCCTAGTGCACCAAGAACTTCTTCGCATGTTTCGCGCATAACTTTGGCGCGAGGGTCGAAGTTTTTGTATACGCGGTGACCGAAGCCCATCAGACGGAATGGGTCGTTCTTGTCTTTCGCTTTGGCTACGTATTCATCGATCCGAGATACGTCACCGATTTCGTTAAGCATTGTTAGTACAGCTTCGTTTGCGCCGCCGTGAGCAGGGCCCCAAAGTGCAGCGATGCCAGAAGCGATACAAGCAAATGGGTTGGCGCCAGTTGAGCCAGCTAGGCGGACAGTTGATGTTGATGCATTCTGCTCATGGTCAGCATGAAGCATGAAGATCTTATCCATTGCCTTTGAGATGGCTGGGTCAAACTTAACATCGCCAGCTGGCGTGCTGAACATCATGTGCAGGAAGTTTTCTGCATAATCCAAGTCATTGTTTGGATACATGAAAGGCTGGCCGATTGAGTACTTGTAGCACATCGCTGCAATAGTCGGCATTTTAGCTACAAGGCGGAAGCCTGCTATTTCACGGTGTTCTTCGTCAGAGATGTCCATCGTATCGTGGTAGAACGCTGAAAGAGCACCAACGACGCCGCACATGATCGCCATCGGGTGAGCGTCTCTTCGGAAGCCCTTAAAGAATTGGTTAACTTGATCGTGAACCATTGTGTGGTTGCGAACAGTTTTTCTGAAATGTTCGTTTTCTTCTGCTGTCGGAAGTTCTCCGTGCAAAAGTAGGTGGCATAGTTCAAGGTAGTCTGAATTTTCAGCTAGCTGTTCTATTGGGTAGCCTCTGTGAAGAAGTACACCTTTGCCGCCATCAATGTAGGTGATTTTAGATTCGCATGCCGCAGTGGACACGAATCCAGGGTCATAAGTAAAGACACCTTCTGATACTAGGCCTCGTACATCTATTACATCTGGGCCGACAGAGCCAGAATAAATTGGTAAATCGATGGTTTTCCCATCAACCGATAACTGAGCTTTTTTATCAGTCATGGTGCTCTCCTGTTGCTGAGATAGAGTAAGCCAAGCGTAGCTGCTGCTTAATAGGTAAAAAGCTTGCGGCCAGTTGGCGACTTAAAAGTTTGCGCATTATGCCAAATAGAATGACTATAGTCACGTCTCTGTAATGTGCCAATGTAGATGAAAAAAAAATCAAAGAAAGTTTCGGCTTTTTGGGTGGGTGAAATTTGCACGGCTGTGGCGCGGAAATATCTAATAAAAGCTAATTTGGTGCAAAGTGGGTATGAAAACTAAGAAAAAAAGCTTGATATGGTGCCAGAGCTGCCTAAGGCGGGGCTACTATGTTGCTGAAATATTATTGTCAAATACAAGAAAATTTATAATGGCCAAATAATGCCGTTATTTTTGTTCGTGGTTTGTATTTCGCGGCCTTAATCCCTATAATCCGTCAGCAAAATTAGGTGGTGGCCTATTTCACGTTTTGTTTCGGATAATCTTTATTGTAGATTTTCGGGCGGCAAGGCTGAATAGCGTTGAAACATCTTATTATAAAAAGGTTGCAAGGGTTGGCGAATCTTTAGAGACGCCTTCCTTTGTTTAAATTAGCTCATGCCAACTTGAGAGAGTATATGTGCTGTGAAAGATAAACGACCTGTAAATCTCGATCTAACTCAATTTAGTTTTCCTCTGCCTGCGCTAACGTCAATTGTGCACCGTGTTACCGGTGTGGCCTTGTTCGTTGGTGTGGCAATTCTTATGTATGTCCTTGAACTTTCGCTCTCGAGCGAAGACGGTTTTAACGCCGCTAAAGAGTGTCTGGACGGTGCTTTTGTTACTTTGATTATGTGGGGCTTGGTTTCTGCGCTTCTTTATCACTTGGTAGCGGGAATTAAACATTTATTAATGGACTGTGGTATTGGTGAAACGCTTGAAGCTGGCCAGTTCGGTGCCAAAGTTGTTATAGCAGTGTCAGTTGTACTTATCTTATTGGCAGGAGTTTGGTTATGGTAGCAAGTGTTACTAGTTTTGGTCGTAGTGGACTCTATGATTGGATGATTCAGCGTGTTACAGCGGTTGTGTTGGCTGCTTACACGGTATTTATTCTGGGTTATCTAGTGCTAAACCCTGACTTGACATACATGCAGTGGAGTGAGCTGTTTAGTCAAACTTGTGTCAGAGTATTTTCTTTACTTGCTTTGTTATCTTTGGGTGCTCACGCTTGGATCGGTTTGTGGACGGTGTCTACAGACTATCTAAAAGCAATGGTATTCAGGTTTATTTTTCAAGCTGGTTGTGGCCTGGTCATGTTCGTTTACGTGGTCTGGGGTGTTCAGATTCTTTGGGGGCTGTAAGAAATGTCTAAATTAAGAACGCTTAATTATGATGCAATAGTTATTGGTGGTGGCGGTGCTGGTATGCGCGCAGCACTTCAATTGACAGAATCCGGCATCAAAACAGCTTGTATTACTAAAGTATTCCCAACTCGTTCTCACACGGTTTCTGCTCAAGGTGGTATAACTTGTGCGATCGCAAGTGCGGATCCAAATGATGATTGGCGCTGGCACATGTATGACACTGTTAAAGGGTCAGACTATATCGGTGATCAGGACGCAATTGAATATATGTGTTCAGTTGGCCCTCAGGCTGTATTTGAATTGGATCATATGGGTTTGCCTTTCTCGCGAACTGAAGCAGGTCGTATCTACCAGCGCCCGTTTGGTGGCCAGTCTAAAGGGCCGGATAATCCGACTCAGGCTGCACGTACTTGTGCTGCTGCTGACCGTACAGGTCACGCACTATTGCACGCACTATACCAGGGCAACTTGAAGGGCGGCACTACCTTTCTTAATGAATGGTATGCAGTCGATTTGGTGAAAAACCAAAAAGGTGCAGTGGTTGGTGTCATTGCTATCTGTATTGAAACAGGTGAGCGTGTATACGTTAAGGCTAAGGCAACTGTTATGGCGACGGGTGGTGCTGGTCGTATTTATCAGTCGACTACTAACGCTTTGATTAATACTGGTGACGGTATGGGGATGGCGCTTCGCGCTGGCTTCCCAGCGCAGGATATGGAAATGTGGCAGTTCCACCCAACAGGTATCGCTGGAGCGGGTACACTGGTAACAGAAGGTTGTCGTGGTGAAGGTGGTTACCTGATCAATGGCGAAGGCGAACGTTTCATGGAACGTTACGCACCTAACGCTAAAGATCTTGCTGGTCGTGACGTTGTTGCGCGTTCAATGGTTATGGAAATACTAGAAGGCCGTGGTTGTGGTCCAAATAAAGATCACGTTATGTTGAAGTTGGACCATTTGGGTGAAGAAACCTTGAATGCCAAGCTTCCAGGTATTCTTGAATTGTCACGTACATTTGCTCACGTTGATCCGGTTAAGGTACCAATTCCGGTTGTACCAACTTGTCACTATATGATGGGTGGTATTCCGACTAATATCGGTGGTCAGGCACTAACGCAGGATGCTGAAGGTAACGATCACGTTATCGAAGGTCTATATGCTTGTGGTGAAGCTGCTTGTGTATCAGTTCATGGTGCAAATCGTCTTGGTGGTAACTCGCTACTTGATTTGGTTGTATTTGGTCGTGCTGCCGGTTTGCAGATTGAGAAATCTTTGCGCGAAGGTTTTGCAACTGATGATGCAACAGAGGCTGATATCGAAGCCGCATTAAGTCGTTTGGATCGTTTGGATAATACGACTGGCGGTGAAAGTGTTGCTAAGGTTCGAGAAGATTTGCAAAGCACGATGCAGCTTTACTTTGGCGTTTTCCGTGAAGGTGAGACCATGCAGAAAGGTCTTAAGATGCTCGACGAAATAGGTGAGAGAGTTAAGAATACTCATCTTGAAGATAAGAGCGCTGCTTTCAATACTGCTCGTATCGAAGCGCTTGAGCTGGATAACTTGTTCGAAGTTGCTTACGCAACAGCTGTAGCTGCAGAAGGACGTAAAGAAAGTCGTGGTGCTCATGCTCGTAATGATTTTACTGAGCGTGATGATGAAAACTGGTTGAAACACTCAATGTACTTCCCTCTAGAGAAGCGCGTTGGTAAGCGTGATGTTAATTTCTCGCCTAAGACCGTTGATGCGTTCCCACCAAAAGTACGCTCTTACTAAGGGGAGATTTGGAAGATGTTAGTAAGTTTATATCGCTATAATCCTGAACAAGACACTGCACCCTATATGCAGGATGTTGAGTTACAGATCCCTGAAGGGAAAGATTTGATGGTTCTTGATGTCCTGGGCTTGCTTAAGGAAAAAGATCCATCACTGGCTTACCGCCGCTCTTGTCGTGAAGGTGTTTGTGGTTCAGATGGTTTGAACATGAATGGTAAGAATGGATTGGCTTGTATTACACCTCTTTCAGAAGTTGTGAAGGGTAACAAGTTAATCATTCGTCCTTTGCCGGGCTTGCCGGTTATTCGTGACTTGGTTGTAGATATGTCTATGTTCTACAAGCAATACGAGAAAATTAAGCCATTCTTGATTAATGATACGCCAGCACCTGCTATTGAGCGTATACAGACGCCTCAAGATCGTGAAAAGCTGGATGGATTGTATGAATGTATCTTATGTGCTTGTTGTTCAACAGCTTGCCCATCATTCTGGTGGAATCCTGACAAGTTTGTCGGGCCATCAGGTTTGTTACAGGCATACAGATTTTTGGCTGACTCACGTGATACTGCTACGGCAGAGCGTTTAGCTGATTTGGATGACCCTTTCAGTGTTTTCCGTTGTCGGGGTATCATGAACTGCGTTAGCGTTTGTCCTAAGGGGCTTAATCCAACGCGAGCTATTGGTCATATTAGAAATATGTTGTTGCAGCGCTCAACTTAATAGTGCTGAAGACGGTAGTGGTCAGGGTAGACTTTCTGCCGTCGAGACATAATCAATTGCAATAATCTGCAAGTTTTGAATTTATGTCTATAATCAAGTGATGAATCCTTTCAGACCTAGTGCTTTAGCCTAGGTCTGAAAACTTAGGAAACTGTAAAGTAAGCCCAAAAAGCCGAATTTGCAGTTCGCTGAGAAATAATAACCACTGGGGAATCGGGTAACACCCGTATTATCTTTGAGGCAGCAGTCATCCGAGCCTGTTATGTAGGGCGTTACAAGGCGAAATCGCTTTTTATCGTTAGGCTACGTATAGGTATCTTAGAGATACATATTGGCCGCCAATAAGATAGTGCCTGGTATTCGCATTTACTGCTAACTAAGGCGAGCTTTTAATGCAAGAAAGCATCATGGAACAACTCTGGCGGACATCTCACTTGTCTGGCGGAAATTTAGTATACGTTGAACAGCTGTACGACGCTTATTTGGCTGATCCTAACAGCGTCTCTGAAGAATGGCGAAGCTACTTTGACCAACTCCCAAGAGTTAATGGTCATGCTAAGAAAGACATCCCTCATTCGACCATTCGTGAACAGTTTCTCCACCTTTCCAAAAACAAATACGCAAGTCACGAACTGACTACTCCCGCAAGCGCAACCTCTGAGCACGATAAGAAGCAAGTTAAAGTCGCTCAATTGATTAACTCCTATCGAATTCGTGGCCACCAGGCAGCAAAGCTTGATCCCTTAGGTTTGATGGAGCGGGTTGATGTTCCTGATTTGGAGCTTGAATATCACGGTTTGAGCGAGGCCGACCTGGATACCGAATTTCAGATTGGTAACTTGGTCTTCGGTTCCGATGAGTTGAGTCTTCGAGAGATTGTTAACGGACTGAAAGAAACCTATTGCTCATCGCTTGGCGCTGAGTACATGCATATCGTAGACACAGATATTCGTACATGGTTTCAAGAGCGTATTGAGTCAGTAAAAGGTAAGCCCAATTACGAATTTGATACGCGCTACCATCTGCTAGAGCGTTTAACAGCAGCAGAAGGCTTAGAAAAATATCTTGGCTCTCGTTACCCAGGTACCAAACGCTTTGGCTTGGAGGGTGGTGAAAGTCTGATCCCGATGATGGATGAGCTGATTCAGCGTGCCGGTGGTTATGGTGCTAAAGAAATCGTTATAGGTATGGCTCACCGTGGTCGCCTAAACGTTTTGGTGAATACGCTTGGTAAAAACCCGAAAGACTTGTTCGATGAGTTTGACGGTAAAAAACTCCATGATATTGGTTCCGGTGACGTTAAATACCACCAGGGCTTTTCATCGAATGTGATGACGCCAGGTGGCGAAGTGCATCTAGCCTTATCGTTTAACCCCTCACATCTTGAGATTGTTTCTCCGGTTGTTGAAGGCTCGGTTCGAGCGCGCCAGGGTAGAAGGGAAGATGAGCGTCGGGATTCTGTCGTACCTATTATCATGCATGGCGATGCTGCGTTTGCAGGTCAGGGCGTGGTGATGGAAACCTTCCAGATGTCACAAACTCGTGGTTATGGTACGGGTGGTTCCGTACATATTATTATTAATAACCAGGTTGGCTTTACCACCAATAAGCGTGAAGACACGCGCTCAACAGAGTATTGTACCGACGTTGCAAAGATGATCGAAGCGCCAATCTTGCATGTAAATGGTGATGACCCCGAAGCTGTTTTGTTTGCTACTCAGGTTGCAATTGATTTCCGCAATCAGTTTAAGAAAGATGTCGTTATTGACTTGTTCTGCTATCGCCGTCGTGGTCATAACGAGGCGGATGAGCCTTCGGGCACGCAGCCATTAATGTATCAAGTGATCAAGAGCTTGAAGACAACTCGTTCTATCTACTCTGAGCGCTTACTTGAAGAGCAGGTGATCTCACAAGAACAGTCTAAAAAGCTTGAAAATGACTACCGTTCAGCACTAGAGAACGGTGATCATGTTACCAAGAGTTTGGTTCTGGAACCGAATAAGTCTATGTATGTTGACTGGACGCCATTCATTGGCCATGAGTGGACAGCTAAGGCTAAGACTTCGGTCAATGCCAAAACCTTGCAGCGTTTAGGTAAAAAGCTAGGTGCGATACATGAAGGCTTTCCTATTCAGAAGCAGGTTCAGAAGATCATTGAAGATCGAAATAAAATGAATCAGGGCGCAATGCCGCTGAACTGGGGTTATGGCGAGGTAATGGCTTATGCTAGTTTGCTAGCAGAAGGTCATGAAATTCGTATCTCAGGTCAAGATGTTGGTCGCGGTACCTTCTCTCATCGTCATGTTGTTTTACACAACCAGACAGATGGATCGACTTATGTGCCTTTGCAGAATATCAAAGAAGATCAGCCTAAGTGCGAGATTATCGACTCCTTGTTATCGGAAGAGGCGGTTCTTGCCTTTGAATATGGTTTTGCAACGACCAACCCTGGTGCACTCGTAGTTTGGGAAGCTCAGTTTGGTGACTTCGCAAACGGCGCACAAGTTGTTATTGACCAGTTTATTACCAGTGGTGAGTTAAAGTGGGGGCGCCTATGTGGCCTAACCATGCTACTACCTCACGGTTATGAAGGTCAGGGTCCTGAACACTCCTCCGCTCGCTTGGAACGCTACTTGCAGTTGTGTGCTGAGCATAATATCCAGGTTTGTGTGCCAACTACGCCAGCACAGGTGTTCCATATGCTTCGTCGTCAGGTTAAACGACCTTTGAGGAAGCCTCTGATCGCCATTACGCCGAAGAGTTTACTTCGTCACAAAGAAGCTACCTCAACGCTTGATGATTTGAGCTCAGGTACATTCCAGACAGTTATTGGCGATAGCTATGTTGATGATGTTCGCAATATAAAACGCGTCATTATGTGTAGCGGTAAGGTTTATTATGACCTGTTGAATTTCCAACAGCATAATGAAATTACTGATACTGCGGTGATTCGTATCGAGCAATTGTATCCGTTCCCTGGGGATGATCTTAAGGCCATCTTGGAACAGTACCCGAAAGCAAGTGATGTTGTTTGGTGTCAGGAAGAGCCCCAAAATCAGGGTGCATGGTATCCAACGCAGCATAGAATGCGTCGAGTGCTCAAAGAAATTGATGAAAAAATATATTTAAGATACGCCGGACGTAAAAGCTCCGCTGCTCCTGCTGCAGGCTATATTTCGGTACATGTTGAAGAACAAAATGCGCTAGTTAACCAAGCGTTTGATGTTGAATAGTTTAATAAGGATTGGAAATGTCTACAGAAATTAAAGCCCCAACCTTCCCAGAGTCAGTCGCGGATGGAACAGTTGCCACTTGGCATAAGCAAGCTGGAGAGCAGGTATCGCGTGATGAACTCATCGTCGATATAGAAACTGATAAAGTCGTTCTTGAAGTCGTTGCGCCAGATGATGGTGTGATTGAATCTATTTTAAAGCAAGAGGGCGATATTGTCCTAAGTGGCGAAGTCATCGGTAAGTTTACAGCTGGCGCAAGCGGTACAAGTGCCGCAGCACCCGCAGCTGAAGCGGCTCCGGCGGCGACTGAAGAGTCGGCCCCTGCTGCCGAAGTTATCATGAGCCCGGCTGCTAAAAAATTGGTGCAAGAAAATAGTCTTGATCCGTCAGCTATTGCAGCAAGTGGTAAAGACGGTCGTTTGACAAAAGAGGATGTTGTTGCGCACCTTGCAACTGCTACTAGTGCACCTGCTCCGGCCGCTGCTGCGCCAGCTAGTAAGCCAGTATCGGCCCCTGCTGCGCCAGTAGCGCTTGATCTTGGCGCTCGCGCTGAAAAACGAGTGCCTATGACTCGCTTAAGAGCAAGCATTGCACGTCGATTGTTGGATGCAAGTCAAAATACTGCCATGTTGACCACCTTTAATGAGGTTAACATGAAGCCCTTAATGGATCTTAGAAAACAATATAAAGAGTTGTTTGAGAAGAAGCATGATGGCACTAAGCTTGGTTTCATGTCCTTATTCGTTAAAGCAGCTGCTGAAGCCTTGAAGCGCTTCCCGGCAGTTAATGCGTCAATCGATGGTGATGAAATTGTTTATCATGGTTATCAGGATATTGGTGTAGCGGTATCAAGTGATAAAGGCCTGGTAGTACCAGTCTTACGCGATGCAGATGGTATGAGCTTGGCAACAATTGAAGGATCAATCAAAGAGTATGGTCAAAAAGCCCGTAACGGTAAGCTCTCTATTGAAGAAATGACAGGCGGTACTTTCACTATTTCTAACGGTGGTGTATTCGGTTCCTTGATGTCTACGCCAATCTTGAATCCGCCTCAAACGGCGATTTTGGGTATGCATAAGATTCAAGAGAGACCTATGGCTGTTAATGGTGAGGTTGTGATCTTGCCGATGATGTACCTTGCTTTGTCTTATGACCATCGAATGATTGATGGTAAAGAAGCTGTTCAGTTCCTGGTTGCGATCAAGGAAATGATTGAAGATCCAGCTAGAATTCTTCTAGAAATTTAAGTCGAGAACCGGGAGATAAATATAAATGTCAAATAAGTATGATGTAATCGTAATTGGTTCTGGTCCGGCTGGATATGTTGCTGCAATTCGTTGTGGTCAGCTTGGCTTAAAGACTGCGTGTGTTGAAAAGTGGACATCTGAGACAGGTAAGCAGATTCTTGGTGGTACCTGTTTGAACGTGGGTTGTATCCCTTCAAAAGCCTTGCTTGAGTCTTCACATAAGTATGAAGAGGCGAAGCATGATTTTGACGTGCACGGTATTGGCCTGGACGATTTGAAGATTGACGTGCCTAAGATGATTGGCCGTAAAGATACGATTGTTAAGAATTTAACAGGTGGTATTGCATCTTTGTTCAAAGCAAATGGTGTAACGTCGATTCAAGGTACGGGTAAATTGCTTGCGGGTAAGCAGGTTGAAGTAACGGATGCCAAGGGTGGTGTTACTGTTTACGATGCTGACAATGTGATTCTTGCAACAGGTTCAACACCTGTAGAGATTCCGCCAGCACCTTTAACTGAAGGCCATATCGTTGATTCAACTGGTGCGCTGAACTTTGATGAAGTTCCTAAGCGTTTGGGCGTGATCGGGGCAGGTGTTATCGGCCTTGAATTGGGTAGTGTATGGGCGCGCTTGGGTTCTGAAGTAACGGTCCTCGAAGCTCAAGATACCTTCTTAAGTTCTGTTGATCAGCAAATTGCAAAAGAAGCGCTTAAGCAATTTAAGAAGCAGGGCTTGGATATTAAATTAAAGGCGCGTGTTAATGGTACCGATATCAAGCGCGGCCTCGTAAACGTTAGCTATGAAGATACCAAAGGTGCGCAAGAACTTAAGGTTGATAAGTTGATAGTCGCTGTCGGTCGCCGACCAGTAACAGAAGACTTGTTAGCGGCTGATAGCGGTGTAAACCTCGATGAGCGCGGATTTATCTTCGTAGATGACCATTGTAATACAGGCGTTCCGGGTGTTTATGCCGTAGGCGATGTTGTACGTGGTCCAATGCTAGCGCATAAAGGCTCTGAAGAGGGGGTTATGGTTGCTGAGCGTATTGCTGGTCAAAAGACTGAAGTTAATTACGATACGATTCCCGGGGTTATCTATACCAACCCTGAAATCTCTTGGGTTGGACGTACTGAAGAGCAGCTAAAGGCTGACGGTGTTGAGTATAACGTTGGTACTTGTCCGTTTGCTGCAAATGGCCGTGCAATGGCAGCGAATAACACTGCAGGTATGGTTAAGGTATTAGCAGATGCTAAGACGGACAGAGTACTTGGTGTTCATATGATAGGTGGCAGTACTTCTGAGCTAATTGCGCAAGCGGTTATCGCGATGGAGTTTGGTTCTAGCGCTGAAGACCTTGGTTTGACAATGTTTGCTCACCCAACATTGTCAGAAACGGTCCATGAAGCTGCATTAGCTGTTGGTGGTCATGCGATTCATATTGCAAATAGAAAGAAACGTAAATAAATAATAACGCATATTCCCCGCATTATTTCAATAGATAAGCGGGGCTAGTGCGAACATAACACGGGAAAGAAAAGGGATTTACGCTGTGCCAGCAATGAGTGGCGCAATGTGATCGGTTAAGGATTGACCGAGATTTTGTCCGGCCACTTAATACGAGTGGCATTAATCAATTAAATGACGGAATGAATTATGAATTTACACGAGTATCAGGCAAAACAACTCTTTGCTGAATACGGACTGCCTGTTTCTACAGGTTATGCATGTGACACAGCTGACGAAGCGGCTGCTGCAGCCGATAAAATTGGCGGCGATATGTGGGTAGTGAAGTGCCAGGTTCACGCAGGTGGCCGTGGTAAAGCAGGTGGCGTTAAGCTGGTTAAGTCCAAAGAAGAGATCAAGGCCTTTGCTGAGAGCTGGTTGGGTAAGAATCTTGTCACGTATCAAACAGACGAGAGTGGTCAGCCAGTTGCAAAAATTCTTGTTGAAAGTTGCACTGATATTGCTAACGAATTGTACTTGGGTGCCGTCGTAGATAGAGCGTCTCAGCGCGTAGTGTTTATGGCTTCTACTGAAGGCGGTGTTGAAATTGAAACTGTTGCTGAAGAAACGCCTGAATTGATTCACAAAGCTGAAATTGATCCACTGGTTGGCCCACAGCAGTATCAAGGTCGTGAGCTTGCATTCAAGTTAGGTCTTGAAGGCGATCAGATCAAGCAGTTCGTAAAAGTGTTTATGGGTTTGTCGAACATGTTCAATGATCATGATTTCGCACTATTAGAAATCAACCCTCTAGTCATTACAGACGAAGGTAACATCCACTGCTTGGATGGAAAAATTGGCGTTGATAGCAATGCTTTATATCGTCAGCCTAAGATCCGTGAAATGCACGATCCTTCTCAAGAAGATGAGCGTGAAGCACATGCTGCTAAATTCGAATTGAACTATGTTGCTCTGGACGGAAATGTTGGTTGTATGGTTAACGGTGCCGGTCTTGCAATGGGTACGATGGATATCGTTAACTTGCACGGTGGTAAGCCTGCTAACTTCTTGGATGTTGGTGGCGGTGCGACGAAAGAACGTGTTTCAGAAGCATTCAAAATTATTTTGTCTGACGACAATGTAAAAGCAGTATTGGTTAATATATTTGGTGGTATTGTACGTTGTGACATGATTGCTGAAGGTATTATCGGTGCAGTTAAAGAAGTAGGTGTTGAAGTACCAGTTGTCGTACGACTTGAAGGTACAAATGCTGAAGCGGGCAGAGAAGTGCTTGCTAGCTCTGATTTGGATATTATCGCGGCAGAATCATTGACAGATGCTGCAGAAAAAGTTGTCGCTGCAGCGGAGGGTAAATAATGTCAGTTTTAATTAATAAAGATACAAAAGTTATCTGTCAGGGTTTTACTGGTGGGCAAGGTACTTTCCACTCAGAGCAAGCTATTGCATATGGCACGCAAATGGTTGGTGGTGTAAGTCCGGGTAAGGGTGGTCAGACTCATCTTGGTCTTCCAGTATTCAACACTGTTAGCGAAGCGGTTGAAGCTACGGGTGCGACGGCTACGGTTATCTATGTTCCAGCACCTTTCTGTAAAGATGCGATTTTAGAGGCGATTGATGCAGGTATCGAGCTGATCGTTACCATTACTGAAGGCATTCCTACTTTGGATATGGTTGATGTGAAGGTTAAGCTTGATCAAGCTGGCGTTCGTATGATTGGACCAAACTGTCCTGGTGTTATCACCCCAGGAGAGACTAAGATCGGTATCATGCCTGGTCACATTCACCTACCAGGAAAGGTTGGTATTGTTTCTCGCTCAGGTACTTTGACTTATGAAGCGGTTAAGCAAACAACTGATGCAGGCTTCGGTCAGTCAAGTTGCGTAGGTATTGGTGGTGACCCAGTACCAGGTACTAGCTTTATTGATGTTTTGGAAATGTTCCAGAACGACCCCCAGACAGAAGCTATTGTAATGATTGGTGAAATTGGTGGTACTGCTGAGGAAGAAGCAGCTGAGTACATCAAGGCTAATGTAACAAAGCCTGTTGTGTCGTATATAGCGGGTGTTACAGCGCCTGCTGGTAAGCGTATGGGGCATGCTGGGGCGATCATCGCTGGTGGTAAGGGTACAGCTGATGAGAAATTCGCTGCACTCGAGGCAGCTGGTGTGAAGACTGTTCGTTCTCTAGCGGATATTGGTTCAGCGCTGAAAGAAAAAGCTGGCTGGTAGGATATCGCTATTAGCGAGATTAACGATTTAAGTTAGTCTTTAAAGGGCGGGGTAGAGTTAATCTATCCCGCCTTTTTTGTATCCATTATAAAGTACAGTCTTGGCTCATTGCTTTTATTCGCAGGCAAAAAAAAGAGCGAATAAATCGCTCTTTTCAGGGGGGGCAATAAGGTTGTTTGCTTAAGCGCCAACAAGCTTCTTAATACTTGCAACAACATTGTCACCTTTGAAAGGCTTAACAATCCAGCCTTTAACGCCGGCAGCTTTACCGCGCTGCTTCATGCGTGGATCGCTCTCCGTAGTGAGCATGATAATATTTACAGTTGCGTTACCAAGTTCTCCGCGTACTTTTTCAACCATGGTTAAACCGTCCATGTTTGGCATGTTTACGTCCGAGATAATTAGTTTGATGCTTGGGTCTTTCTTCAGTTTTTCCAAGCCATCTTTACCGTCGACGGCTACTTCTACTGTCATGCCGTGCCCTTTTATAAATGAGCTAACTTCATTGCGTACGGTTGCAGAATCGTCAACAACAAGAATTTGAGCCATGTTTTTTTCCTCGTTTGTCTCTAAAGACTATTATTCAAATAAATTCAAAATATTTTAAGCAAATGCGCTGGGGTTAGAATAGCTCTAACTCTCCGCCATCTACGAAATCATCAACTGCTTTGTCGCTTTCAGCGAACTTTTCTGGTGACCAGCTTAGGTTAAATACCAGGCGCTGGTACAAGGTAATATTTGGGTAGCGTCTGCCCGGGTCGTTAAGCGTATATTTAAAGCATAGCTGAGGTTCCGTTGAACCAAAAGAAATATGCTTTTGTACATGGTTAACAATGATCGGTACTTGTGTTCGATGCCCATCATCCGGGCTTTCACCGCTATGGAAGTAACGGGATTTAATTCCGCCCCAAATCATATTTGTCAGCTCATTGAGAACCGAGTTGGTGTCTCTAGAGTCAGGGCGTGTTGTGTCTATATGAGTGCGTCCAGATCTAATAAGCTCCAATATCTCATTCTCAGTAGTCTGTAGCATCATGTACCCACGACACCAGTCACTTTCTAAAGGTATAAGGCTAAACAGCTCACCGTAAATGATTTGGTCTTTAACCAAATAGGGCTGCTCGCAACTAATATCTGTACCTTTAAAGATGTTCTCAAATGCATCTAAGGAAATATCCTGGATGCCCTGTGCAAGCTCGATAGGATAGTACATGCTGCACACATATGAGCTGATTAGCTCGTCTAGAGCTTCAGGTGTCTCAAGTGTATAAACACCTGTAATTGCTTCCTGAACATCAGGGTCAAGGTCTTGCGTATCAGTAAGGCTGCTTCTACGAAGAAAAATCGGTAGTTCAGGTCGTGTATGATGAATTTTCATGCACAAATCTAAACCGGTGAAGCCGTTCGGGTCAGGATCCTCTGATAGAAATATTGCGCCGAGGTCAACGTTAGACTTTAGTATGTCATCTATTTCGTTCGAAGCATCTTTAATGCCGATCATATTATTGCCTGTACTAACTTTTAGGCCGACAAGCTTATGCTTGGTGCAGACTTCTTTGAGTACAGATAGTGCATCATCATTACATTCGTGCACCAAAACTTTACTGACTATTTGTGTGGTTTCGCTCATTTTTACTCCTGCTTAAATCTATCTTTATTGCGTCTTCTTATTGGATAGATGCAATTAAAACATTTCTAACTCGCCTGAATCGGTTTCTTGTTCAATCAAGTGTCTATCAATACGTATATCGAGTTCTTCATCGGCAACTAAATAAACGCTCGCGTAAAAGAGGGCTTGGTCATCGTATTCAGCAACTGAATGAGATTCAAAATTTGTATTCAAGCTCTTCATGTACTTTAAACAATCTTTACTTAATCGGTTTGGTGTCGACACGCCAAGGCTTGGTACTGCTTTACCAATATCTCGTTTAATGGCACCTAAAAATGCATTACCTACTTCGCCGAGATAGTCATAGAACTTATCGTCATCAAGATTGCTTTGGTTAATCTTAAGTGTCTCTGAAATCAAGCTTTCTGTTTCTGGCTTTTTAGTAAAGTGAAACAGTGCGAATATTCTGAAAAGCTGCGAGGACATTGTCAGTACGTAGAACTCAGCCTCGTTAAGGTTGTCGAGATTTGTGCGCTCTTTTATGTACCAGCGGGAAGGGTCAGACCCCGCAGTTATTGACTCTTCAAAACTTGCTTTGAAGGTGCGCTTTATTTCATTTTTGAATTCTTCATTTACTAACATATGCGTGGCCAAAATTTACTTTTGTTTCGTTCTGTTCATTGTTATCAGCTGTTCTATAGCTGGTTAAGCATATTTTTAACAATCTCTGTCGTGGACGAGACATCGGTCAGTATCATTTTTCCGCTAGCCTGAATGTCCTGGAAGGTCGCGGTGGTCAAAAAGTCATTCTTGTTTAGATTTTCTTTATAGCTCTCACTTAATTCTTGGCTTCGCATCGCCAAGTTACGAACTTCGTCAGCCACTACAGCAAAACCACGACCGTGTTCGCCTGCTCTTGCAGCTTCGATAGCTGCATTCAGCGCAAGGATTACAATCTGCTTAACGATGTTGAAAAACTCCTGGTTCTGCGTGTGCATCTCAGCATTATGTAGCATGAGCTGGGTTAGGCTTTCGTGCCAGCGCTCGAACGTAACAAGTAGGTCAGCAAGGTCTGCCAGGTCTTTTTCAACTTGAGTAAGTTGAGAGCTAAGGCTT
Source organism: Oleiphilus sp. HI0061 (assembly GCF_001635675.1). NCBI lineage: Bacteria > Pseudomonadati > Pseudomonadota > Gammaproteobacteria > Oceanospirillales > Oleiphilaceae > Oleiphilus > Oleiphilus sp. HI0061. Next base: position 17,970 of record NZ_LWFE01000247.1, read on the forward strand.
TCTTTCTCAGCGTTGAAGGTACTATTTAGTTCATCTATCTGTGCGCGATACTCATTCTCTAGAATTGCTTTTTCATTTTCGAGCTGATCTTGAACGGTAGATATCTGATTGTTGAGGCCGCCGATTTGTTCTTCAAAAGATGAAACAGAACCTAGAGCGATATCTAATTGTTCTTGTAGTGTCTGGTTACTTTCCTCTAGCTGAGTAATCTGATCCAGGTGCGCGTTTGTATCAGCATTAATAGCGGCTATAGCCTTATTAGCTCTTGTGCGTACCACGAAAAACGTGATCAAACTGCCAATAATAAAGGCAGCTATTGAAAACAAAAGGGTGTTGTTGTCAGTCATCTTCTTATAAATCTGAGTTAGGTGGATATGAAAGGTATCAAACGCTTACAAATTATATTAGCAGTATATTTTGAACTTGCTGGAAAAATATTAGAGAAATCATGACATTCCTAAAATCTACGCTAAAGTAACTAGGTGAGAGTTAAAAAATAAATTCTTTAGAACTATCAGAAAGAAAGAAAATACTATGCTGCAATTAACGTTTAATCAGAAAGTCGGTCTCGGTTTTGCCATTATCATCTCTTTGCTATTGGTGTCCGGGCTATCATCTTTATGGAATCTTAATGACATCAATGGGTCAACCTCAAGGGTGAATGAAACGGCTGTGCCTGTCGTGAAAGAAAGTAACGATGTACAGATACAGCTACTAAAATTAGCAAAACTCAGTTCTCTGGCATTTAATGCTGAGAATCAGGATGAGATTGCTAGTTTTAAAAAATCATTCGATAAAGGCGCTAAAAGTTTTGATGAAAGATATGTCAGTCTTGAAAAACTAGCTGAATCTGATGAGCAAATGAAGGCGCTCGTTATTGGTATTAAAAGTAACTATGACCTTTACCGTTATGCAGTTAACGAAATGTTTGAGTCAAAATCTGAAGTTTTGACGGCAAGAGATTACATGTTAGAAGAAGCTGACGTGTTATTTGGCTTAGTTGATAATGTTGGTGCTTCCCTTGATGAAATACAATATTACCTGCCACCTGAAGAGTACAAGGATCAGATGGATTTGGTAATAGGCTTTGCTAATCAATCGATTACCTTGATTAATAATATATTTAAGACCATTGATGAAATAAAAATCACTCAGGATATCGGGCGAGTCAGCGAAGGTATGGGAGATTTTGAGTGGTCGATCAATGACTCTCACTCTTGGTTCGTTAAGGGTGCTGAAGTGTTTAAGGATTTTGATGAAGACGATATGCTTCCCGCCGCCTTTGATGCTTATGCTGAAATAAGTGAATATATTAAAAAGACACCCTCAATTGTTGATCACAAAAAACGGCAGTTGGAGCAAATTGAAGTTGCAAAACAGAAGTTGTCTGAAGCAGATTCAGCAGTAACACAATCTATTGAAGGGCTTGACGAGTTATTGAAAGCAGCAAATGTTCGCTTTAATGACTTGCAGGGTGAAGTGTTAGGTAGTTTGGACTTCGGCTTTAAGAGTTCGATAGTGATGTTGATAGTTCTGATTTTACTTGCTACCCAGAACTTTAACTCGATGCGTTTAGCTATCCGTAAGAAGATGATCGATCTTGCCAAATTGAATGCAATTGGTCGTTCTTTGGCCGGTGCTCAGAGTCAAAATATTGCTCTTGAAGAAGTGCTTCAAAGTATGCATGAAAAGATTGGCGTTTCGCAGGGTTCGGTTTTTCTTACAAATGAAAATCAGCAGTTAGAGGTGAAAGCACATTTCCCACCTAAAGCGATTGAAGCTGGTAGTGAAGCTGTTAAGTTTGATATGGGACAAGGTGTTCTAGGCAAAGCAGCTGAAACCAAAAAGACTATTTTTGTTCCAAATACCGAAAAAGATAAGAACTTTGTCTCGCCTGCTGGCGGGCAAGAGCGTGCCTTACTATGTGTACCGCTTGTCGACAAAGAGATTCTCGTTGGTGTGATTAACCTTTCCGGTGATGTGAAGAATGTGAGTTTTGCTGATAGTGATTATGAGTTCGTTTCTTCTGTAGCGCGATCCTTGGTGACGACAATCAAAAGTATTCGAATGCGTGAAGTTATCGAAGAGCAAAACAGAAACTTGGAAGCGAAAGTGGAAGAGCGTACTGCAGAGCTTCGTCAGAAGAACAACGATATTGCAAACATGATGGCGAATATGCACCAAGGTTTGTTTACTATTACCGAGGGTGGTTTTATTCATCCAGAGTATGCAGCATTCCTTGAGCAGATCTTTGAAACTGACCGTATCGCAGATCGTAACTTTGCGGACTTGTTGTTTAGCAACACAACGGCGGGTTCTGATGCAGTTGATCAGAATATTACTGGTGTCGATGCTATTGTCGGTGAAGACGAGATGATGTACGACTTCAACTCTCATTGCTTAATGACTGAAATGAACATCCGCATGGATGATGATCGTGAAAAGATTCTTGAGCTGGATTGGGATCCAATTATCAGTGAAGAAGGTGAAGTTGATAAGTTAATGGTGACAGTCAGAGATGTTACCGAGCTTAAAGCTCTAGAAGCAGAGGCTGAAGAGCAGAAGCGTGAGTTGGCAATTATTGGTGAAATCCTTGCTGTTGATGCAAGTAAGTTTGCCGACTTTATTGGTACTTCTGAAGACTTCTTGGCTGAATGTCGACAGCTTATCGAAGCAAATGATGAGAAAGACCTGGACATTATTGCTAACCTGTTCCGCTCAATGCACACAGTGAAAGGGAATGCTCGTACCTATGGTTTGAGTCAGGTTACCGACATTGTTCATGAAGTTGAAAGTACTTATGACGATCTTCGTAAGAATGAAGATGTACTTTGGGATCAGAAGCAATTGCTCGAAGAGTTAAGTGGTGCGGAAGATATCATCGCGAAGTATGCATATGTGTTCCGTGAGAAACTTGGTCGTGATGGAGAGGCTGAGAGTGGTATTTCCTTAGACCCGGCACGCGTCAGCTCTTGGTTGGAAAATATCAAGTCACTTACCCAGCAAACGCTTGATGACAATGTTAAAGGTGTTGTTTCTGAGGCATACAGCATGCTGATGTCAATGGAAGCTAAGCCCTTAGATGGTGTGATTTCAGATGTTATCGAATCAGCTAACTCGCTCGCAGAGCAGCTTGGCAAGGGTAAACCAAATATCGAAATTGATAATGCAGGAATCTTTGTTAAGAGCGAAGCGCATAGCACGCTTAATAACATATTCATGCATGTTTTCAGAAACGCTATGGATCACGGTATTGAGGGGATTGATGAGCGCCTTGAAAAAGGAAAATCTGAAAGTGGTACTATTAGTCTGGACGTTAGCTATATAGACGATTTGGCAAACCTTGCGGTTCGCGATGACGGGCGCGGTATTGCAATTAGCCGTATCTATAAAATGGCGATCGAGAAGGGTATTTATGCAGAATCCGATCCGAAGCCTTCAGCGAGTGAAATCGCTAATTTGATCTTCTCCTCGGGCTTCTCTACTGCGGATGAGGTTACGGACGTTTCAGGGCGTGGTGTTGGTATGGATGCTGTTAAGGGCTTCCTGGAGCGCGAAGGTGGAAGTATTGAGGTTATTCTGGATGATGGTGATGAGAATGCAGACTTCAGATCATTTACTACAAATATACGTATCCCGGCAAGTTTCTACCAGAAAGCTATTAGCTTTAACTAGTTTTAATAGTTGAGATTAAAGGCAGGCCTCTTACGAAAGTAAGGGGCTTTTTTGTTTGTGTTTGCGATATTTATAGTTGGCAAATCGATGTGGCTTATTTGGGGGTGAAAAAAACGGTCTGGTTGTATCCTGCAGGTCTTAGGCCTGGTCTATAGATTGGAGTGGATCTACAAAGAATTAATTCAAAGCGCAGCTTTGATAAAGTTAGGAAAGTGGGAATAAGAAGTTGGCTCCCCGAGCTGGGCTCGAACCAGCGACAAACGGATTAACAGTCCGCTACTCTACCAACTGAGTTATCGGGGAACAGAAGACTAACGAAGACTTCGTTAATCAAGGCCGCGTATACTAAAGAGCAAAGCGGCCCAGGTCAAGACCTTAAAGTACTTTTTTGAGACGTGAAATTGCTGACTCTAATATTTCCATGCTGGTTGCAAAGCTTAGGCGCATGCATCCAGGAGACCCAAAAGCAGACCCAGGTACAAGTGCCACACCTGCTTCACTTAGCAGCATCTCGGCCATTTCAACATCGTTAGATATATTCGCTAGATTGTCGATAGCACCCTGGAAGTTTGGAAAGACATAAAATGTTCCATCGCCAGAAATACATTCCACGCCGGGAAGTTCATTAAGCGCTGCGACAAGATAGTCGTGGCGCTTTTTAAACTCGGTAACCATTGTTGTGATGCATTCCTGGCTGCCATTTAGTGCTTCCAACGCCGCGGCTTGAGAAATGGAGCAGGGGTTCGATGTGCTTTGCGACTGAATCTTTTTCATCGCAGCGATTGCTTTTTCTGGTCCTGCTGCGTAGCCAATGCGCCAGCCTGTCATGGAATATGCTTTAGAGACACCATTCAAAACAAAGGTGCGGTCATATAGCTCTGGGCAGGCGTTCAATATGTTAACGAAAGGTTGTTCTGTCCATAGAATATGTTCGTACATATCATCGGTAACGACTAAAATCTCAGGGTGTTGTTTTAGTGCCTCGCCAATGGCAACCAGTTC
>NZ_LWFE01000248.1:0-655 GCF_001635675.1 Oleiphilus sp. HI0061
ACAATCAGGTGGTCACTTTGGTGCCGGGTTAGGCGTCATCGAACTTACGGTTGCACTGCATTACGTATTTAACACCCCTGAAGATCGTGTCGTATGGGATGTTGGACACCAAGCTTACCCTCATAAAATTCTAACAGGCCGACGCGAGCAAATATTAAAAATTCGCCAACATGACGGCCCTGCGGCGTTTCCCGCAAGAGAAGAAAGTGAATACGACACCTTCGGTGTCGGGCATTCTAGCACCTCAATCAGTGCAGCTCTTGGCATGGCTCTGGCTGCAAAAATGCAGTCCAGCTCTCGCAAGTCTATCGCAGTGATTGGCGATGGCGCTCTAACAGCAGGCATGGCATTTGAAGCAATGAGTCATGCCGGAGATATCGCTCCTGACATGCTAGTTATTTTAAATGACAATGACATGGCGATTTCGGACAACGTAGGCGGTTTGAAGAACCATCTGGCGAGAATTCTGTCAGGAAAAACATACAATCAGATGCGCGATGGCGGCAAGCAAATTCTGAGCAGCACTCCCGGCCTAATGGAGTTTGCCAAGAAAACTGAAGAGCACGTCAAAGGCTTGGTTGCACCCGGTACGCTTTTTGAGGAATTAGGCTTTAACTACATTGGCCCTATCGATGGTCATGACTTGCCAACCTTA
>NZ_LWFE01000249.1:0-631 GCF_001635675.1 Oleiphilus sp. HI0061
TGCTATCTTGCGCGATCAACGCTGACAATACATTCGCCGTCGCAATTCCCGCATCAGAGAAGTTTGTAAATACACCTGGAACCGATGCACCCTGATCATACAAGGCCCACTGAATACCAAGTTTGTCATTCAGGTCATCTTTAATTTCAACTATCGCAGCCTCGATCAGTACCTGAGCTCGGCGAACATCAAGTTGCTCAATGACACCATCGAGCTCCTGAATCACTGAAGGTTCTGCTCTAATAACCAGCGCATTCAAACCTTCATCAGCATAAACACTCGCTTCTGAAGATTGGCTTTTACCCTTACCCTTAGCACCCTCACTACTAATATCGCCCATTAGCCCCTTTAACAACTCAGCTAACTCTCCAGCATCCGCATGTTTAAGTCGGACTACCTTGGTTTTACCACCCGTGGATGAAGGTTGATCCAGTTTGGCTATCAACTCTCGCATTTTCTCCCGGAATGCCTCATCGCCTCGAAGGATAAGCCGATTGCTGCGCTGATCTGCAACAACACTAAATTTATTGCCGCCACTTTTTCCTTTAGCTTTACTCAGCTCGCTAGGTGCTAACTCTTCTAAGAGCTTTACCATATCACCAACCCATGCTTCTTTAAGCTGAACAACTTC
>NZ_LWFE01000250.1:0-950 GCF_001635675.1 Oleiphilus sp. HI0061
AGTGTAACAACTTACCAGAAGAGTGTGTTTTACCCTTATCGTGATCAAAAAATACGCCTGGAGAACGATGCAACTGAGAGACGATTACACGCTCAGTACCGTTAACAACAAATGTACCATTTTCGGTCATGAGCGGCATTTCGCCCATGTATACTTCTTGCTCTTTGATGTCTTTGATTGCTTTATTTGATGATTCTTTATCATAAATAATCAATCGAACCTTAACACGCAATGGAGCTGCGTATGTTACACCACGCTGAATACACTCTTTTACGTCAAATGCGGGTTCACCCAAACGGTAGCTCACATATTCTAATGCAGCATTACCTGAGAAGCTCAAAATTGGAAAAACTGACTTGAATGCAGCGTGAAGACCAACATCGTCACGAGACTCTGGGTCATTGTCACTCTGCAAGAAGCTTAAGTACGAGTCTATTTGAATAGACAAAAGATACGGCACATCCATGACGGTTGGTAACACGCCAAATTCTTTACGAATACGCTTTTTCTCTGTATACGAGTAGGCCATTTATATTCCCCAGTTTTGTGACTTAACGGTCTGAATTGTTGAACGGTTGACACCGTTTAATAACAGGCTATGTTTAGAAAGAGATACTTATTGCATGCTCAAGGCTTTGCCAAATATTCCTTTCTAACAAACCTTCTTATAGTTTGTTCTATGATGCTTGTTAGCATCAATATAATGAAAGCTATCTACTAACTAACAACAGAAAAAGGCCGGCAGCAAATGCTACCAGCCAATTTCGTTAGGATGCGTGTGCTTCTGCATGCATCAAATAACTATAATTATAGTTACTTAACTTCAACAGATGCGCCAGCTTCCTCAAGCTCTTTCTTAGCAGCTTCAGCGTCGTCTTTGCTAACGCCTTCTTTAACAGTAGATGGAGCACCATCAACCATTGCTTTCGCTTCTTTAAGGCCAAGACCTG
>NZ_LWFE01000251.1:0-1888 GCF_001635675.1 Oleiphilus sp. HI0061
TAACCACAGACTTACCATCTCGAAGAAGCGGTTTGATTACTGGGCTTACAATAATGTGATCAAGGTAAGCCACATAATGTAACCGTAGCCAATTGTCGCGGGTAAGAAGCCTAGAAGAATGCGGGCTTTATCGCTAGTCGACTTAGGCTTAGCCATGTGAGGTTTTATAGTTAGCACAATGAAGCCGAAAGGGTTGTACAGTGCTCCAAAGCACGTGGTGTAAATGACCCAGCCGGGTAGTTCTAGGCTAAGCTTTTCATTCAAATAATAGCAGGCTACCAGCAATAGGCACATCAAGATGTAATCAATATGCGCTCGGATAAGCTGGTGGCTAGCAGGAAATAGACGCTTAAGTGCTTTTATATCAGCGTAAAGGATAAAGGAGGCTAACCAAGCCAAGGCAAGAGACAGCAGTAAGGAAAACGCTGCGGTAAGTAATAAATAGTCGGCTACGTTAGTCATTTAGTATTCCTCTGATTAGGTGTCTTATAGTAACTCAGGGAATATGTTTGGAATATACAGTGCTTGGGAAAGACAGTTTCTACCATTAGAAATTGTGACAGGAAAGGGCTCATTGAATAGAGCCCTCTTACTTTTTGTTAGCTTGAGCATTCTTTAGTGATGCGTTCTCGGACAGTATCGAGCAAAGTGTCGTCACGCTCGTATTCGGTGATGAGTTCGTCAAAGGCATCAAAGTTATCGTCGGTTAAGCCGTACTGGTCTTCAATTTTAATGAGTTCAGCTTCTTTCTTTTGTAGATTATTATGAAACAGTATCTCGGCGCATTGATAGCGTACGCTATAGTCGGCGTACTGTTCTTTGCTCATGAGCGGGTTGGCGAAGCTATTGGGCGAAAAAAGAGTGATAGCGATAGTGGTGCATAGAAAAACATGTGAAGCACTTAACGAGCTGGTTAAGGTACGAATCATTCAGATCTCCGAAGCAGGTTGATAGGGCTAAAAACTCGCGGCGAATTATAGTTAACTATAATTTTTAGTGTGTTAAGTCTTGTTATTTAATGTAAGGCTATGTAGGTTTTAACCGTAATTGTTGCCGATCTGAGGCTTCCTTAAAGGGCGCTGCTTTAACTTCCATATTTGGCAAACTGTGTTTTAGATGCTGAATTCATCAGTATAGGGCTAGCATTTAATAGTGATGATCTCTTATCCTCTGCACTGGAAAATAATACAAACAAAATGATGACCTGAATAAACGCCCTGGGAGACAGATTCGTGACCACACTACTTATTGGACTGATTATTTTTATCGGTATTCATCTTTTACCTACCTTGCCCGAATTGCGACAAAAATATATCGATAAACTTGGAGAACTGCCCTACAAAGGCATATTTGCGGTGATTTCTATAGCAGGTTTTGCTCTGATTATTATGGGTAAGGCCGATGCTCCGTTTATTTCTATTTGGCAACCACCACAGTTTTTGTCACACCTGACCAAGCTTCTGATGCTGCCTGCATTTATTTTGCTTGTTGCGGCCTATATCCCTTCCAACATTAAACGTAGAGTTCGTCACCCAATGTTAGCTGGCGTAAAATTGTGGGCTTTGGGGCACCTGTTAATCAATGGTGATGCGGCTTCAATTCTGTTATTTGGTGGTTTTCTTGCCTATGCTGTAATAGATATGATTCGTGCGAACAAACGGTCAGAATGGGTCAAGCCGGAACCTAAGCCAGCCTATATGACATTTGTTGTTATAGGTGTCGGCGTGATCGCCTATGGTGCTGTCGCGATGCACCATATGCAATTGTTTGGCGTGCCGCTTTTCTAGGTACGTTACGTTTCTTTAGCGAAAGTCTTTTATAGTGTGATTTTGCGGCAAAGCTATCCCTAAGTTGAGGTGGTAAATATGGCGACGTTTGTATTCTTTGT
>NZ_LWFE01000252.1:0-495 GCF_001635675.1 Oleiphilus sp. HI0061
TGAAGATGTTCAATAAAATAGCTGCGCCGTTCTCTGGCACCATTGCTAAAGTGCTGCTTGAAGACGATGGCACCATTATTAAGAAGGGTCAGCCACTGTTCAAAATTGTTCCTGATGAAGAAATCGTTATTGAAACAGACGAGCAGATAAAAGACAGACAAACCAAAGCTTGCACTGAGTTTTTGGCGAATATTTAGGAGAATAAACAATGATTACAGGCTTAGACCACATTGCGATAGCAGTGCCAGATTTACAGAAAGCCATAGAGCGCTTTGCGGAAGACTTCGGCTTGAACCTTAAAGGCCAGGAAGATGTACCTGAAGCAAAAACCAGTGCTGCGTTTTTAGACGTTGAGAAAACCAGTATTGAATTGATTCACCCACTTAACGGTGAAGGCCCTGTGCAGAAATACTTGGAAAAGAAAGGCGGTGGCATTCACCACCTTTGTTTCCGCAGCGACGATATCGAAGCGGATGTTGAGCGTTTGAAGGCAAA
>NZ_LWFE01000253.1:0-979 GCF_001635675.1 Oleiphilus sp. HI0061
TGATTAAAACGCCAAAAGAAATGTGTTCGACCTATGAGTTAATGGATGTCATGGATCGTATGCAATGGCGTTTGGAAAATACACCAGGCGTTGAATCTACCGCTTCTTTGGTCTCAGTGTCCAAATTGGTGACTAAAGCGCTCAATGAGGGAAGCTTGAAGTGGTTTGAAATATCCCGAAATGAGTCAATTATTAACTCTTCTATACAGCGAGCACCTTCAGGCCTGGTTAATTCAGACTGTAGTATGACGCCAATGATCATCTTCTTGGAGGATCATGAGGCCGATACGCTTGATACTGTGATCGACACGATGGAAGACTTGATCGATCAGTACCCAAGTGAAAACTACCAGTTCTTACTTGCGGCAGGTAATGCAGGTGTTGAAGCGGCGACTAACGAGGTTATTTCCAAGGCTAAGAATGTCATGTTAGCCTCTGTTTACTCGGTCGTTAGTATTTTGTGTCTGATTACGTTCAGGTCTTTAGCTGCTGTTATTTGTATCGTTACACCTTTGGCACTTACCTCGGTTCTGTGTGAAGCGCTTATGGCTCAATTGGGTATTGGTATTAAAGTTGCGACACTTCCTGTTATTGCCTTGGGTGTGGGGATTGGTGTCGATTATGGTATCTATATCTATAGTCAGTTAGAGACTAAACTGAAACAAGGTGTGGTCTTACAAGAGGCTTACTTTCAGACGCTTAGAACGACAGGTAAAGCGGTCTGCTTTACGGGTATGACCCTTGGTTTGGGTGTATTTACTTGGATATTCTCGCCAATTAAATTCCAGGCAGATATGGGGATCCTGCTGTTCTTTATGTTCTTGTGGAACATGGTTGGCAGCTTGTGGTTGCTACCCGCGATGGCACGCTTCCTTGTTCGCCCTGATAAGATTGCTGCAAAAGAAAGAGCTAAGCTGGCAAAAGCTGCTGCTTAATCTTAAGGAGTCTAAAAACCCCGATACTCAATGAGTGTCGGGGT
>NZ_LWFE01000254.1:0-956 GCF_001635675.1 Oleiphilus sp. HI0061
CTGAATCAACCTGTACTATATGATGTGCTGTCTGACTTTCTGGCCGAACACGAAAATGTAGAAGTTGATCTAATTGAGTGCGTACTTAACGGCGGCTGGGAAGCACTTGAGCAAGACCGCGTAGAACTCCTTGTCGGCGCGCCAGGACCGGTACCATTACAAAAAGGCTTCCGCGCAATTCCACTAACAGACACCGACCTAATACCGGTTATTGCCACGTCCCATCAACTTGCTGAACTCGCCTTAGATACACAGAGGCTCACCGAAATACTGCCTAAGTTAAGACGCGTTGTTACCCATGACACCTCAATACTGGAGGTGTCGCGCAGCGCCGGGCTCACAGATGCAGGGAAAACCTTTTATGTACAAACCATGGATCAAAAGGTCGAAGCCATATTAGCAGGTATAGGTATTGGTCACTTGCCGCGAAAACGTATTCACCAAGCCATTGAGAGTGGCAAGCTGAAGGAGCTTAAGCTTGCTAAGGTAAATAATCATGAATGCTTTATGGCATGGAAACTCAGCAATAAAGGCAAAGGTCTGCAGGCATTAACTCAATTACTGGCCACTGCAAAGTGGTAGGTGACAGCGTCAGACCAACCAAGCACTCCCCTCCTTCAGTAGGGCTTCTCAGACTAGAAGTATAAAAAAAGCCCCGAAGTCTCGAAAGACTCCGGGGCACAACTCCCTTCATTTTGACTGATCCGCCTGCTCTAGAACAGCCAATATGTTATTTACCAAAGTACAGATTGATAAATACAAGGGTTAGGCTAAGTTGAAATCCTTACTTATTGATCCTCTACACGCTGGTGGTTGAAGAAAACACCACCGTCACCAAAGGCCGAGCTGATAAACTCAGAACTTAGGCGAATCGTACCAACTTTCTTAGCACTATCACGACGAGATTTCGCATACTTCTTATGAAAATACGGGAAGATAGAAGTGCGAATTTTCTC
>NZ_LWFE01000255.1:0-685 GCF_001635675.1 Oleiphilus sp. HI0061
GGTCACCATGGATTACGAGATGCCTGTTATGGATGGCGTTACAGCTATTCGCCATATCATGCAAGAATGTCCTACATCTATTCTAATGTTCTCATCTCTTACCTACGAAGGTGCTCGTGTAACGCTAGATGCGCTAGAAGCTGGAGCGGTCGATTTTTTACCAAAGAATTTTGAAGATATCGCTCGCGATGCAGGGAAAATGCAAGAGGTTCTGAAGAAAAGAATCCTGGCTATTGCAAAAAAGAGTGGAACTTCTCAAAGTGGCTCGGTTAGCAGCGCTAGCTCACTAAACCCCGAGGCTTCATCCAGTATACAAGCAAGTGAGAGTTCAAGTGTTTTAAAGCGTAGAGCAGTGAGCGGACGCCCAAGCACTACAAATAAAAGTGTGCCGTCACGCCCGGAAGTACAGAGTACTAATCGTGGTCAACGCGCCACGCACAGAGCCAAGAAGTTATCTCACCCGGTAGACCTTCTAGTCATCGGCGCTTCAACGGGTGGGCCGGTTGCCTTACAAAAAGTACTGTCAAAGCTACCGGCTAATCTGCCGGTTCCTGTACTGATTGTTCAGCACATGCCTGAGACCTTTACCCCTGCATTTGCAGAGCGCCTAAACAATTTATGTCAACTTACCGTTAAGCATGGAGTAGATGGGCAAACATTGCAGGCAGGAACAGCAATTTTAGCA
>NZ_LWFE01000256.1:0-576 GCF_001635675.1 Oleiphilus sp. HI0061
TTGATGCCGTGCTGTCAGCATGATGATGGGGAGTTCATAGCTGTCGAACTGCTTCCGAACCAGGGTGCAGACTTCAATGCCGCTCATTTTTGGCATCATAAAGTCGAGTAATATCAGGTCAGGTACTTGTTGGTTGAGCCTGGCTAGAGCGCTAATTCCATCCGGGAAGACTTCATATCGATAACCTTGTTGTGACATCAGGCTGGAAACCAGCTCCAGGTTTACGGGTTCATCGTCGACGATAAATATCAGCGGAGTCATTTCTTCGCTACCGCCTTCAAACGATAAATCGGGTAGTTTTGCAGAGGTTTCGCTGGTAGAAACCTGAGTTTCCTTAGTGATAATAGGTGCTTGAGTGGCTGGTAGAGCGGTTTCAGCTAATTGCTTATTGGCTTCCTGATTGCTGACCAAACCAGCGGGTAAGGATAGGGTGACATCTGTGCCTTGATTGGCCTGGCTTTTAATCGTTAGGGAACCGCCGTGCAATTCAACAAGCTGTTTACTGATGGATAGGCCGAGCCCGGTTCCGCTTGCTGAAGGGTGACCTTCAACATGGACTTGCTCGAAGGGACGAAA
>NZ_LWFE01000257.1:0-876 GCF_001635675.1 Oleiphilus sp. HI0061
ATCCAACTGCTCACTCCCCCAAGCCAGGCTCTACGTTGAAAGGTTAATGCGAGATTTCGAAGCCATCAAAATAAAGTCAAGCGATGGAAAGTGGCTAAATTCGAGCATCAGCGTCGGAGTTGTACATATTTTGCCTAATGAAGACTTTAATTCTGCCTGGAAGAGAGCAAGCAAAAAGCTACTGCTTGCGAAATCAAAAGGTAGTGCGCAGCTTTCGTTCTCCTAGACGACTAAATACTCAGCCACGGAAATAAAGCTTTTAACCGCTCCCCCTCCATTGACTGCATTAGCTCAACATTACGCTCTGGAATTTTTTCAGGGTTATCATAACTTTCTAGCGCATACTCCAAAGATTGCTCTCTAATTATGTGAAAAACCGGATAGGGAGCGCGATTTGTTAAGTTCGATTTATCATCCGGTTCGGTACCTTCAAACTGGTAATCCGGGTGAAAACTTGCCAACTGAAATACACCTTCGTAACCTTCTGAAACCAAAATTGAATTCGCATCCGACAGGCATGCTAAGTAAGAATAAAAGTCACTCAAGCCATTTGGGATAACAAGCAGAGTCGTTTCAATAGCCAGATTACTATCATTATCTAGAAACCTTAACTCTGCCAACAAGCGTTCAAGTATTGAGTCATAAGAGCTCCCAGTGTCGATCGCGATTCGGACACGTTCGTCTTCGTAGGGTTTGCGAGCAAACGGACACAAGTTAAGGCCGATTACCACTCGCTCCAGCCAAGCAACAACTTCTGACTCTACATGGCCAAGGGATAGCTCATTAGACATCTTTAAACACCTTTCCTGAAACATTTCATATTAAAGCGAGAATTTATCGGTCATCTTATCTAAGGTCGGCCCAGCAATGACGCCT
>NZ_LWFE01000258.1:0-22954 GCF_001635675.1 Oleiphilus sp. HI0061
GTCCCGGTCAACTGTGGGGCTATTCCTAGTGAGCTGGTAGAGAGTGAATTCTTTGGCCACAAAAAAGGTAGCTTTAGTGGAGCAATCGAAGATAAATCCGGGCTATTTCGGGCAGCTGACGGCGGCACTCTATTTTTAGATGAAGTCGCCGACCTACCTCTTGAAATGCAGGTGAAGCTCTTACGTGCAATTCAGGAAAAGCGAATCCGGCCTGTTGGTGAACAGGAAGAGGTTCAAGTTAACGTCCGAATTCTTAGCGCCACCCATAAAGACCTGGCCAAACTCGTTGAAGATGGCAGCTTCAGGCAAGATTTGTTTTATCGAATTAATGTCATCAAACTCGATGTACCCTCGCTCAGGGAACGCAAAGAAGACGTTTCCTTACTCGCAGACTATTTCCTGGAAAAGATAGCCCGGGACTGTGGCGTCACAGACGCAAAGCTCTCCAATGCAGCACTTGAGAGCCTGTCAGAGTATAGCTTTCCAGGAAATGTACGAGAACTGGAAAATATCATCGAAAGAGCATTCACACTGTGTGAAGACAATATCATTGAACTTGGAGATCTGGACTTAAGCGCCGATTCAGCCGAAACGGGGCCAGATATCCAAAGCCCTTCTAATACTCAAGCGCCACCACAAACGACACACCGGATAGCGCAAGTACTGGGTAGCCGGGAACAAAACTCTGGCGCAGCTAAAGCAGGGATATCAGCGAGGCCTCCAGAACAGTCACTGGAAGACTATTTGGAAGAAATCGAACGGTATGAAATTGAACAAGCCCTAGCCGCCACAAAATGGAACCGGACGGCGGCTGCAAAAATGCTGGGAATTAGTTTTAGAGCCCTGCGCTATCGGCTGAAGAAGCTTGAGCTAGATTAGCTTCAAACTCTTATCAAAGGGTTATACGGTTCACTCGGTATAGGCGTCGATTCACCACTAACAATAGCGCTGAGTAAGGCAACCGAAGCGGGTGCGAGCACCAAGCCATTGCGATAGTGGCCGGCATTGATATAAAGGTTGTCAAACTCCTTCATTTGGCCAATATAGGGAATGCCATCTGGTGAGCCTGGGCGTAGACCCGACCAATGCGCACTGATAGGGCAGGAGGCCAAGCCCGGGAAGAGGTCTATCGCCATATCTGCCAATTCCTCTTTTGCTTGTTCCGTTGTGCGCTTATCAAAGCCGACGTCTTCCAGAGTGCTACCTGCCAGTACCTTTCCGTCTCTACGTGGAATCACATACTTACCATTGTTCATCACAACCCGGTTGACCAGGCCAATAGGCGCATCAAAAATTAGCATTTGCCCTTTAACCGGCTTAACCTCAATACCATCACTTTTCGCGACACTGCGACTCCAGGCGCCACTACAAATGACGACGGCATCAGCTCTATGCTCATCACCATTATGCAGCTTAACGCCATCGAGTTTGTCTTTATTCGTCAGAAACGATGAGACTTCAGCGCCCTCATGAATAGTTACTAAGGGGTTACGCTGCAAAGAGGTATACAAAGCCTGCAGTAAACGAGGGTTACGGATACTGGAAACTTGAGACATCCACAAACCATCTTTAACACCTTCACGCAAAGCAGGCTCAAGCTCATAGATTTTCTCAGCATCTACTGTTTCCATCCATTTATGATGCTCTTCAGACCACTTAAGTGCGGCTTCCCTATCCTCGACCTGAAGCATTAACAAGCCATGGCGAGTCAATTCCGGGTCAATATCACTCTCGGCCTCTAAAGACTGTGCGAGATTCGGGTAGTAGGACTGAGACCAGCTTGCCAAAGCCGTGACTGGCTCAGAGTAACGCCAAGGGTATAAGGGAGATACGATTCCACCTCCGGCCCAACTGGCCTCAGTACCGCAAGCACTTTTATCAAGCAGCACGACTTCAATGCCCTTTAACGCCAATTCTCTGGCTTGCATCATACCGATTGCACCGGCGCCAACGATGATTACTTTCAAGTTTCTCATTTCCTTTAGCAAGATGTTTTCGACTTGCATTTTATATCAATCGCCAAGAGAATACTCTTTCCAAGGGATGATCTTTATCAAGGAGTGATGAAAATGCCCCCTTCTGTTATGCACCGATGCAATAAGTACCATCAAGAACAAAAATCCAGGCAAAGTGGAATTACACTTGTCGAGCTACTCACCTGTTTGGCCATTGTTTCTATCTTGACCTTTGTCGTTATTCCTTCCTTCAATGACATTTTCCAAAATGCCCGTTCGGACAGCAATATCAACCACTTGAGCCAATTCATTCGACATGCAAAAAGAGAAGCGCTCGCCAGACAAACACGCATTACCTTATGCCCATCCTCTTCAGGCCTACAGTGCGAACAAGGTTGGCAAGCTGGCGCAATGATATTCATTGACGAAGACAAGGACCAGAAACGTGATGAGAGTGAACTATTACTCCAGCTCAAAACCCCTTTTATCCCTTCTGGAACAATAAGCTTTAACAACCCGACAAACAGAGTTGTTTTTTCCCGCCTTGGTTTTCCCCTTGGTAGTGCCGGAAGTTACATCTATTGCCCAGAAAACAATGACGAGAAATATGCGCGTGCCCTAATCATTAATTTCCAGGGTCGCTTAAGAATAGGGCGCGACAGTAACAGCGATGATATTGTTGAAGCGAGCGGAGGAAAGAATGTTAGCTGTGGTTAATTCCATTGCCCTTCTCTACGGCCATCAGAATATAACTCCAACCTCTCATCCGAACGAGTTTCAATGATCGGCTCAGCGACCAATGCATAACAAGCCCCTTCGTCACAATCACTTAGGCCAGAGTCAATGTAGAGATTGAAGTAGCCGTGATCCGATTCTAACTCGTCTTCATCATATGAAAGCAATTCCGATAAGCTTTGCGGGTAGCGCTGAAAGCTCATTGCATAACGCTCCAATTCAGTCTGCAAACGCAATAAAGAGGCCTTCCCCTCAGTCAAGCGGCTCCGCTGTTGGTAGGACTCGTATGAAGGTAAGGCCAGTGAAAATAGAATGGAAACAATTGCCAAACTTACAAGCAACTCTATTAATGTAAAGGCTCTAGAACGATTCATCGTTGCCACCATGATAAGCGCCTTATACCTTCGGCTAACTCAACGCCCAAGAGTTTAGACTCCTCTCCATAAAGGCTTTTGTTCTCGATAGCGAGAAGAGATAACAAGGCTGAATCAGATATCAGGTGGTCTATACGCTGCCTCGGGAAGCCTTCTTCATCAAGCAACAAATTTCCGGCTAATACTCGTGTCTGTTTTTTGTCCGCCAAGATATCGGTAATTTCTTCCCCGCTAAAAGCATGATATAGCTTCAAGGTATTCAAACCGGATTCTGAGCAATCATTGCAGTCTCGACGAAACGCGTTCAAGACAATTATCTCTCCCAAGTCGACTATTGCCGAGGTAAATACTTCGTTCTTGGGAAGAGTGCGAACCCATCCTCTATTTTTAACCCCGCTTGAGCTTAACTGAAATTCACTTACTCTCTGCCTGGAAAAGTCATCTATCAGACCATAAACTGAGGAGCCAGCCGAAAAGAATAACCAAACCTTTCCCTCAGAACCTCTTTTGAGTAAAGGTTTGTGAGAAATTGCACCTCTGCCTGCAAATAGTTTAGCTAGCTGAGGGGTCATATAGCGTTCTCGATGAGAGGAATACTTACCCGCTCTTGAAGAGGTGGCTGTATCCAGGGATCTAGTAAAGGTAAGAGAATACAAGCTGCCACTTTCCTGAACTCTAGATGCCTCAATCGTTCCGAAATACAAGAGATCAGTTAGGCCGTCTTGATCAATATCTGCTGCCGAAATCCCAGCTATATGACCACTCTTTACCTCAGGTCGAAATTGACGAAGCCAGACTTCTTTATCTAATGTCATTGTCTGCAAGTCATAAAAAAATAAGCCGGGCCGCAGTGTTCCTTGCCCTGCCCCAAAAGCCAAATACCAAAGAGGATCCCCACCAAAAGCATCGGGAAGAGTCAGGGCGGTAGGCTTGCTTGTACACGGCCCCATTGAAGTGTGTTTAAATTCAGCCAATAAAGAAGGTGTTTGTGCAGGGTCCGTAATATCGAATAATAGACACCTATTACTATGCTCACGACTCTGGCTACTATTGGTTCCCATACCCACCAGCAACAAAGTCCCCCAAGCTTGTGGATGTGCCTTTGAACGTTCATCAAATATTTTTGCATCAAAGGTATAGTAAGTGACATCAAGTAAGCTAGATCCACTTGCTTTCAGAGACTCAGATTCAGACTTAGTCAGATATTCAAGCTTGAGAGTTTGGTCCTCGTGTATATAAGCCCATAACTCCCCTGCGGATGTCTGCCCTCCCTCGGCATTATCTTTATCAATGGCATGCAGTTCACCCTCCCCTGAAATGACATAGGCCATCGTTCTACGAGTCTGATACTGCGTTTTAAATTTTTTATAGCCAAGCGGGTCAATCGACGAAAAGGCGCGTGCGGGCTCGGAAACAACAATAGCGGGGCTCAACACCGCAACAGTCGATATCGGTTCACTTGCATAACACGCCATACTAGAAAGCAAGGAAAAACTAAACAAACACAAAACAAATGCAATCTTCATCCTTTTTTTCATCACGACACCTCGAAACGAAAGTCGCCAACAAGATGAACAGGGCCTTGGTTCTGACCAATTCCTGGCTTGCTAATACAGTGCAGCTGTAGGTATAAATAGCGCTGATCTGCGCTCCTTTGCACGATATGCTGACTATAAGAGTCGTACTGAAGCAAGTTATTCCCGGAATATTCCGGACGCAATCTGCTCTGAGTGATATAAACGTCTATCTCCATCTGTGAACTTGAAAACGATAAAATTCGCGTCAACGATTCATTATCTTCTTCGGCAATTACTTCGAGGTTCAGCAAGTCATCGATTAACTTGAAGCCTTCTGAGTATGACTTTTTGAGCTCAACATGACTATCTCGTCTAGAATCAATAAAGCTTTTTATTTGCTTCGCAGCTTGAAGCTGAAACTGATTTAGTTCATGACTGCTTTGTTGAAACGCCACTCTGGAAGACTGAGATTTAAAGCTTAGGTAACTGCTTTGCATCATCGTTGTTGAGAGTATTGTGAGGATCGCCAGCAACATTAATGACAAGACTAATGTAGCTCCGTATTGTTGCATGGCTCTTATTGGATAGGTCTTTGATTTTAGGTGCATATTGCCTCCTTGCTCATCACCGCTGTTATTAACTAAGTATTCTTCAAACTAAATTCTGACTGAAACTTTTTGAATTTATACCTCCGTTCATGCTCTTCTGGCTCGAACTCAAAACCTGTACCCAGTTTGAATTCTCTTTCCGGATTCTCATTCGAACTTGCCGATAGCTTGCTTTTGAATAAAGCGAAAACACGTACCGACAATACATCATTCCAGCTGAAAACGTTATCGGCAGTAAGATAGCGCTCCACCTTGCCATCACCACTTAGATCGAGCCCATATTCAAATTGCATTTGCGCCACACCATTAACCAAGCGCTGTTTGATAAAGCGGTTGCCGATCAGGGTATAACGACTTAAGCCGATACCTGAGACATCACAAAGCTCTTCATCTTTGCAATACTCCAGATAGTACATATCGATACTCAACAAGCTATTAACAACAAAAGCTGAGGGTGGCACTTGTTGCCGCGCTTTAGCCATATCTTTGCCCTGGAAAACAATCCCCCCTGTTTCAGGGCTTCCTCGAACAATAAAGCGTTTTTTATAGTACTTATTACCTAACTTTTCTTCAGGAACCGGGTCATTCACCGATGCGCGACGAACAAGTAGTACATCGCTATGAGGTACATAATCTTTGCTCAAGCAATCACTGGGTAATGCAGGAATATCATTTGCATTTTCTCGCCCGTCAAAGCCTTGCAAGCCTTGTTCAATATTGAGCACCCAAGCACTGTTGCAGTTGCCCGGAAAAGCACTAAGTTGCTTCGTTATCAGCGTTAATTCTCGGGAATCAACTCCACCCCAGAATCCAGCCATATTGATAGAGTCCTGCAAGACGGAAAAGCTCAATTGGGCACTATCCAGCATTTCATTTGCTCCAGTAACCCGGCTTGAAGCATCACGCGCAATTTTGAATACTTCAAATAAAGCCAGACTCAAAATTGAGCTCAGCGCCAAAGCGATCAACAACTCTATCAAGCTAAGACCTTTATGATATTCCAACTGATTGAGATGCCCCTTCATAGGCTTACACTCGACACTAGCTGAGATCTCCGATTACCCTGCTGCCGGGCGTGGTCTTCACTGGAATTCCAGCTCAAGGTCACTCGATAGTTTGAAGCACTAGATTCGATTAGCGCCAAACCTGAAGGTAAGCTTTCAGACACTTGTTGAGTCCAAAATTCAGCCCCCTGAGTTGAACCGCTTGCTTGAAGCTGATTTGAAATAGCACTCGCCAACAAACTAGCGCTAAAGTACTGCTGAGCATCGAGTGCCATCCTCATGCTGGTAATTTGCATTGAGGCGAGTCCTAAAATTCCGACACTAAAAATAAGCAAGCTGATGAGAAGTTCAATCAGAGAAAAACCTGACTGAGCAGCCTTTAAAGAAGCTATATTTGGCGCACGCGAGCACGTACTTAACTTACATGAAGTCTTTAACATCAGCATCATATCCTTTGATCGCTGGTTAATTGTGAGAAAGCGCTTATCCTTTGCGCTTGACTTATATGCTAACCAATTCGATTCTGGCTAGCAAATAATAAACTCTAAATATTTTCTGCGGGTATTCTTAGAGCTTTCGGCATGCTGAAAACGATATTTTCTTCACGGCCATCAGCCTCTTCAACTTCTTTAGCCCCCAACTCTACCAAACGATCGACAACTTTCTGCACGAGAACTTCGGGTGCAGACGCACCAGCCGTAACGGAAATTGCGTTTGCCGACTGCAACCATTCCGGTTGAATCTGTGAGTGATCATCAATCAAATAAGCAGGCGTTCCCATACGTTCAGCCAGCTCACGTAAGCGATTAGAGTTTGAACTGTTAGGTGAACCAACAACCAGCATCAAGTCAGTTGAGTCTGCCAAGCCCTTTACAGCATCCTGCCGGTTTTGAGTGGCATAGCAAATATCATCTTTACGCGGCCCCTGAATATTGGGGAACTTTCTACGCAAGGCATCAATCACTTTCGCGGCATCATCGACAGATAGCGTTGTTTGCGTGACATAAGCCAAAGCATCCGGCTTTTCTACAACTAAGCTTTCCACATCCTGTTCATCTTCCACTAAATAAATTTTGCCACCTGAAGAAGAGTCATACTGCCCCATCGTTCCTTCAACTTCAGGGTGTCCTTCGTGACCAATCAACACACATTCCATACCATCGCGACTGTATTTGGTCACCTCGATATGGACTTTAGTTACCAGTGGACAGGTCGCGTCGAAGACATTCAAATCACGCTCTTTTGCTTCGGCTTGAACCGCCTTGGATACGCCATGAGCACTGAAGATAACCAAGGAATCATCCGGTACTTCTTCCAGCTCATCGACAAAAATGGCACCACGTTGCTTTAAGTCATCGACCACAAAGCGGTTATGGACCACTTCGTGGCGCACATAGACGGGGGCACCAAAGACTTCGAGTGCACGATTAACAATCTCAATAGCACGATCAACACCCGCGCAAAAGCCACGAGGGTTCGCCAGTTTAATCTTCATTTACAAGGCCTCAACCGAGACAACTTGAACCTTAAACGACAAGGTCTGGCCCGCTAAAGGGTGGTTAAAATCAATGGTCACTTCATTTTCATCAAAGGCTTTAACCACGCCAGGCAACTCAGACTGGTTTGCGTCGGCAAAGGAGATCATTAAGCCTTCAGCTAATTCCATATCTTCCGGGAAGTCTGCTCGCTTCATGACTTGCTGATTGTTTGGGTTAGGCATGCCAAAAGCTTTCTCTGGTGGAACCTGCCATTCTCCTTCTTCGCCTTCACTCATCCCGTCTAAGAAGGATAAAAAACCATCGGGTAATTGACCATCACCATACTCAAAGCGTGCTGGGTTCTTATCAAAGGTAGAATCGATCACTGCGCCATCTTCCATACTTAACGAGAAGTGCAATGTAACCAGAGTATTTTCACCGACAACTAAAGACAAATTTTGTACCACTCAAATAACAAGGTGAGAGCCTGTGCTCTCACAAATACAAGGGACTATAAACCATCCTCAGAGTCTGGTTTATTGCCACGAAAAACATCTATGACCATCATTGCAGCACCAATAGAAATCGCCGTATCAGCGATATTAAAGGCAGGGAAATGATAGTTATTCCAATAGAAATGAAGAAAGTCGACAACATAACCTAAGGTCATACGGTCATATAAATTCCCTATCGCACCGCCTAATATCAAGGCGACCGAGCAGGCAACCCAAGGCTCTTCTCGTAAACCTCTTAGCCAGACAACTAACGCGGCACTGACACCGGTTGCCAAGATGACAAAGAACCAACGCTGCCAGCCTGACTCCGTTGCCAGAAAGCTAAACGCTGCACCGGTATTATGTAATAAGGTAAAGTTAAAAAAGCCATCAATCACCGGTACAGGTACCGCATACTCAAGATTCGTACTGGCATAAAATTTAGTGAGCAGGTCGACAACAATAATGACGGTGCTCAGTGATAGCCAGCGCAGCATATGGGCAAACAAGCTCACCTGCGCTGAATCATTCGCTGTATTGGTCATGTTTGCTTGGCTCATGCGAACTGTCGCTGTTCGCCAGCGCCATCAACATTATCAATACAACGGCCACATAAATCTTTATGCGTTTCATGCTGACCGACATCTTCACGGTGATGCCAGCAACGCTCACACTTCTGGTGTTCAGATGCTTTAACATTGATCAGTAAGCCTTCCATTTCGCTTGGTAGCGCACCTTCAGCAGCCGATAGTTCGCCAACTGTCGCCTCAGAGGTGATCAAGACAAAACGTAGCTCATCGCCCAAGGACTTAAGCACTTCGTACAAACCGCCTTCACAATACAAGCTCACTTCTGTTCCAAGAGAACCTTTGATCTTGCCCGCATTACGCTCTTCTTCGATACGCTTATTCACAGCCGTTTTCGCTTCTAGCACCGTTGCCCAGAACTCAGAACCTTGCTGGCTATCTGCATCCATCGCAAACAAACCTTCGTACCAGGAACAAAGCATTACGCTTGATGCACGTTCTTCACCCTTAGGCTTAGGCATAACCGCCCAGATTTCGTCTGCAGTAAAGCTTAGAACTGGCGCAATCCAGCGAGTCATCGCTTCAAGAATATGGTACATCGCTGTTTGGCATGAACGACGAGCTAGACTATCTGCCTGAGTGGTGTACTGTCGATCTTTGATGATATCCAGATAGAAACCACCTAAATCAACGCCGCAGAAGTGAACAATTTTCTGTGAAACACTAAGAAAACTATACTCGTCATAAGCTTCTTGCAATTCAGTTTGAAGCTCTAAGGCTTTATCAACCGCCCAACGATCTAGTGACATCATCTCTTCAGGCGCTACCAAGTCCTTCTCTGGCTCAAAACCATTGATATTAGACAACAGGAAGCGCGCAGTATTTCGAATACGACGATAAGATTCGGCAGCTCGCTTGAGGATCTCGTCAGAAACCGTCATTTCACCACTATAGTCTGTTGCCGCTACCCAGAAACGCAAGATATCAGCCCCTAGCTTGTTCATCACTTCTTGTGGCGAAACAACGTTACCCAAAGACTTGGACATCTTCTTGCCTTCACCATCAACGGTGAAGCCGTGTGTTAACACCTGCTTATAAGGTGCTGCATTATTAATCGCGATACCCGTCTTCAAAGAGGACTGGAACCAACCACGGTGTTGATCCGAGCCTTCCAAGTATAAATCGGCAGGGTACTGACCTAGCTCTTCGCGCTGCTTTAATACCGCGGCATGCGTCACGCCCGAGTCAAACCAAACATCTAAAGTGTCGGTTACTTTTGTGTAATTCTCAGCGTCATCACCTAATAATTCGCTCGCATCCAATTCGAACCAGGCATCAATACCCTTCTGTTCAATTTTCTCAGCTACTTTAGCGATCAAATTTTGTGTATCAGGATGAAGCTCTTGTGTCTCGTTATGAACAAACAAAGTAATCGGAACACCCCAAGTACGCTGGCGAGAGATACACCAATCAGGGCTTTGCTCCAACATTGCTTCGATACGATTCTGACCCCATTCAGGTACCCACTGAACACCTTTCACCGCTTCCAATGCAGCTTCTTTCAAACCGTTCTGGGTCATACTGACAAACCATTGCGGCGTCGCACGATAAATCAGCGGAGTCTTGGTTCTCCAACAATGCGGATAGCTATGTGTGAAGACCTTTTTCTTAAGCAGTGCGCCTTGGCTCTCTAGCTCTTCTAAAATCGCTGCATCAACCTTATAAACATGCTGGCCAGCAAACTTGTCGACATCAGAACGGAAAGTGCCACCGCCATCAACATAGTTGAGCGTGCCTAAACCGTACTTCTTACCTACATTGAAATCGTCTACACCATGATCGGGTGCTGTATGAACCGCACCGGTACCCGCGTCGGTAGTGACGTGGTCACCCAAAATAACGGGAACCTGACGATCTCGATAGAAAGGATGAATCAACGCTTGTTTCTCAAGCGCCTGGCCAATACAACGGCCTAAGACTTCAAAAGACTCCAAACCATAGCGCTCAGCATTATCATCAACTAAAGCATCAGCCATGATAAGTAGCTCAGTGCCATTACCCGCGTCAGCCTTAACCAAGGCATATTCTAATTCAGCGTTTAAAGATACCGCTTGGTTAGAAGGTAATGTCCATGGCGTGGTCGTCCAGATCACAACAGACATAGGCAAATCTTGCGCATCAACAGAGAAAGCCTCGTAAACAGCAGTCTGGTCGGCGACATTAAAACGAACATCGATCGCTGTTGACTGCTTATCCTGATATTCAACTTCTGCTTCAGCTAATGCAGAACCACCGACAACACTCCAGTAAACCGGCTTAAAGCCTTTCTGCAAGTGGCCGTTTTCAATAATTTGTCCCAAGGCTCTGACAATATCGGCTTCAAACTTAAAGTCCATGGTTAGGTAAGGCTTATCCCAGTCACCCAGAACACCTAGACGAATAAAGTCTTCTTTCTGGCCTGCAACCTGCTTAGCCGCGTAGTCACGACAGGCCTGACGAAACTCAGGGTAGTCTATTTTTACGCCGGCCTTGCCTTTTTTCTTTTCGACATTGTGTTCAATCGGTAAGCCGTGGCAGTCCCAACCCGGAATGTAAGGTGCGTCATAACCACTGATTGTTTTCGCTTTGACAATAATATCTTTAAGAATCTTGTTAACCGCGTGACCAATATGAATACTACCGTTTGCATACGGAGGGCCATCATGAAGAATAAACTTCTCTGCTCCCGCCCGGGCGGTTCTGATTTGTTGATACAAATCCATATCCTGCCACTGCTTTAACATGCCAGGCTCTCGCTGAGCCAGATTGCCACGCATTGGAAACTTGGTTTCGGGAAGGTTTAAAGTATGCTTGTAATCACTCATATTATTGTCACATCAGGTTGTCAATATTGTCCTTAGATCACTAAGGCACTCAATAATTTTTTATCAAGATCGCGTTTATATCTTTCTAGCTGGCCAATTTTTTAAAATATTCCTTGGCCTGCTTAACATCTTTATCTATCTGTTCTTTCAGAGCGTCAATACCATTAAAACGCTGCTCATCACGTACTTTCTGATGAAAAACAACTCGAACATTTCGGCCATATATATCTCGATCAAAGCCGAACAGGTGTACTTCTAGAGAAGGCAAGTAATTCCCAACGGTTGGTTTAACCCCAACATTCGCTACACCTTGATAAGGGGTATTATCCTCACCGTTCAAATAAAGGCTTACGACATAGACACCTGAAAATGGTACTTTCGTTCTCTTTAAGGCTACATTCGCTGTCGGAAACCCTAATTGGCGTCCAAGTTTCTGGCCGTGGATAACCTTACCCATGAAACTATAAGGGCGCCCTAAAGCATTCTCAGCAGCACTAAAATTACTCTTGGCCAACAATTCTCTAATCAGCGTACTACTAACTCTAAGAGGTGATTCTTCACACTCAACTGTCTGAGTACTTTCAACGCTAAAACCAAAGCGCTTTCCCGCCTCTTTCAAGAGCGCATAATCACCCGAGCGGTCGCCCCCAAACCTAAAGTCATCACCAATCACCAGGTGCTTAATACTCAGGTGATCCACCAAAACCTGCTGAATAAACTCTTCTGCACTAAGCTGACTCAAATGCGCATCAAATTTTAAGCAAAATACAAAGTCGATACCGTACTCGGATATCGCCTGATACTTCTCTCGAAAGCGCATTAAACGAACAGGCGCTTCATCGGCTTTAAAATACTCAAGAGGTTGAGGCTCGAAAATAATAACAACGGACCGTAAGTCTTGTGTTTTTGCCTCGGTAACTACTTGCTCTAGAATCGCTTGATGCCCAAGGTGCACACCATCAAAGTTGCCAATCGTTGCAACACATGCCGTATTAGGCGAACTTTTATTTGTGCTTAAGTGCTGACAAGCTGCTATCAGCCCGGGGTTATGCATCCCTCTTAATAATCGCATCGCCACAGCTTGTATAAGTTCCTAGTAAAAACATGCCACAAAATAGTCGCCGATTATACTTGCTCAGGAGGGGAAGATTCAATCAACTCAGACCACAGCTAGCTAATAGAAATGAAAAAAGCCACATTTCTTTGCAATCTAGGCAATTTACCGCCCGAATATTTAAGAAATGCAGCTTTCTATTTGCAGAATGAAAAGTAAGACTTATTCCCACCAACCTACTAGGTTCATATAAATTATTGTCGCTGGTGCAAGAATAAAGGTCAGAATACCAACGGTCTCATCGGTTGACTCTTCGTTATTCTCATTCACGCGAATACCGTTTTCCTTACCAGAAGTGTAATACTTACGCCCCTCACGGTAGGTAAAATATTTATCAGGATCTTCCATCTGATAGTTCCCTTCATTTTGGTAAGCAGGAACAAACTCGTCATCTTCTGCATAAGCCGACGCACTGGCAAATATCACCGAAAACAAAAAAGCTGACATCAACTTTACGACAACTGACTGTTTTAAACTTTTCATAAGACTCTCCTTCACTTTCACTCCCTACACCTAAACAAATTCAACGCAGATATCCTTCATTTACGTTTGTCCATTTATTGAGCAAATTTCAGTCAGACTATTAAATGATATCGAACACAAAAAATAAAGTGATTTAACAATCGATAACAATCTCAGTGTCTAAGTTGCGACACAGCTATCAATCAAATACGAAAAATTCTTAAGAAAATAACACTCAGCACACCAGCAAACACACCATAAACATGAACATCTGTCGCAACTGAACCACCAATTAGCTCTGCTACCTGCTCGCTAGCATCAGCAAAGTATTCGTAGACAACCTTAACCAATAAACCCAAAAACACTAGCACACGCAACCACAGTGGGTACAAGTGATCTTGATACAAAGCATAAACCAATAGACCGTATAAGCCTCCCGACAAGCCCACATAGACACTTAGACCCGGACTACAGAACCATATCATGACGCTAATAATAAGAAAGAAAGCGCAGAGCAAAGAAACAATACGCACCGCTCGCCCCAAGCCTGAAAAGGTAAACAACAAAACCCCAAGGAATAGAGCATTCAAACCGAGATGAAACCAACTCAGGTGATCAAAATGCCCCACCAGCAAGCGCCACCATTGCCCTTCAGCAATACGCTGCCGATCAAAGCTAAAATCAAACTGGCTATTTTCAAATAAAAAGGTGTCACTAAGCTCTATAGCAAACGAAGGAATAACAAATATGAGAAAAGTAATAGAAAGCTGCAATAAGTGCTTTCTAGAATCAGTATTTTCCATACCTAGAAGCAGACCTAAAGAGGTCTAAGGACAAGAGGGTTTAATAAATAAACCTGAACTTCTCTGGAATCCAGAGAAATGGGAAGTGAAAATGTTTTCCAAAAAGGCATTCGTCGACAAGAGTCTTTCTTCACCCTAAGCACAGACACGTCGCGCCCTTGCACTCTCATCCGAAAGTCTTCAGGCTTGGTGCAGCCATTGCTTTTTGCCTGGAAGGTGATCGCCTCGTTATCAAGAGACTGCAGCACTATCGGCTCCGGAACTTGATTTTCAGGGCCACCCGCTAACACACCCCCTGAAAGCATGAGCACACCAACAAACCGAACTAAAACCATACGTAACATCAATCTAACACTCAAATAAAGACTAAGGCGCAAGTTTTAAGAACCTACGACGATAAGTCAGCAATAGCAAACATAGACATATCAGTTGCCAAGCAATGGCGCCACCACTTGAATCAGACTTTTTATTGCTGTCACTTTCCTCTTGCTCTGCTTCAATTGCGGTAAAACTAATTGATGCAATTCGCGCATCGTCCCCCTCACCCAAACCAAGGCTAGCGCCTCGCTTTCTCGCCAACACCCACTCAACATAAGCGCCACCCTCAGGCAGCTCTATAACGACGTTCGAATAGCTACTTCCTACGACTAAATCTTGCTCAACACCGTCAACCACTTCAGTCGTTTGACGAACACCATCAATATAAACATCCAGATTCATCACATCAGAGCTTGATAGTAGCCAGTCAAAAGCAAGCGTTCCCGCCCGGGAAAAGCGTGAAGAGAAACGTGATATATCTTGCGTGTCTGGCATTTCCACCGCTAACTCACTATCCCCCACATTTCGCCATGTACTCGCTGACTCAAGGATAAAATCAATACCACTTCCAGCTATTTCCATATCGTTTTCCGGATATACTCTGGTAGATAAGCGATACCAATTAAATCCTTCATTTGTATATATTGCCGTCATTACAGCCGTTTTTTCACCATCCTGATCAAAGTCCAGCTTCAAATCCAACTCGCAGTTATCACCCAAATACAGCACGTCATTTGAACAACGATCACCGACAACCTGAAACCCGCTCACATCACCAGACCCAAATTGCATCCAGCTGATCTCAAAAGGCTGAACCAGATTACTAGTTAAATTCAAGGTATATTCATATGGATACCCTACAGTCATTTCCCCCAGATATTGAGCATTCAACACAACATCAGACCACTCTTTAACTCCCTCAAAATCATCCAAATAAGAAGCTACACGAGTATAAACTCCCGGGTACTGTGCCTGCCCGCACCCTTCACCAAAGCTCGTAACACCAACCTGAACCCAGTCACGATCCTCATTCTGCCAAAGCAAAGGGCCACCACTATCTCCTTGGCAAGAGTCTAAACCACCAGCTAGAACACCCGCACATATCATGTCGTCAGTCACCTCATCACCAATCTCGGCATAATTATCCTGGCAAGTCTCATGATTCATTAGCGTTACATCTGCTTCTTGAAGAACATCCGGGTAAGTCGCGACACTATCGTCTGGGTCTATATCCCCCCAACCGATAACGCGCAAGGAATCACCTTCAGCAATTTTGCGCATATCTGCCTCTGTCGCCAACGGAAGCGTCGGCACATCACTCACAGCCTCAGCAAGCTGAAACAATAAATAATCGCCATTCTCAGCCTCATTATATTCTATGAGATTAACGGCTCGAGCATTACTCTGCTCTGGCAAATCATATCCAGACGAGTTACTCAAATCATACGCACCAATAACCGCAACAATGCTATCCAAAGCCTCCCCGGCGTAGCAGTGAGATGCCGTTAATACATAGTATTCATCCACCAAGGTTGCACCACAAAAGTGCTCACCAGTATATTTATTTTGTAATGACACCATCCAAGGGTAATCCCTAAACTCAGCGTCAACACCACCAATAATCCTATTTTCCGCGCGAGCCCAACCTGAAGAAACAACGAGCATTACAATCACCACACTCATGGCACGATAGGTTTTCGATATACCTGCAGCGTTTCGACGAAAGAAAAATAGCACTGCCAAAAACACTAGCGCTAGTGGGTGGAATGCTCCACCACTAGACTTTGAATTGCTAGGACTTGTATCCTCAGCTACATCTGGGTTATCTGCTGTAAAATTAACCGACTTCAAATACAAGGTCTTGCCTTCATCCCCTAATGAACTTTCACTCGTAGAACGCCAAAGTTCTCCCCTAGCCATGCGCCACTCAACAGTATTGACCTGATCTTCAGGTAACACGATAGTCTCACGACCATAAGCCTCAGCCGGCTTATATTCACTAAGCTCTTCACCATTTATCCACAATGAGACATCCATTACACTCGTATCATCTACTTTCCAGTCAAAGCTCAATTGGCCGCTACCATCAACCTTACCAATCAACATCGTTTGCTCATATAGGGTGTAGTCTGACACTAATTCGGAAACAATATCTCCCTGTAAATCCCACTCATTCTGCTTCTCTATAAAGAAAAACACTCCCTCACCCACACTTGAGCTAAAATCAGCTTCCCCTATCACATTACCACTCAACTCAAACGAGTAGCTTTCCTCTTTACCCTCAACCCCTATCATCAAGGTAGCAAACTTGATACCAGGCGAAAGGAAGTTCATCCGAATATGGACCTCGCAACTCTCCCCCGGAGCTAACTCAGAGCCCTGGCAATCAGGCAAAGCACTATCTTCCATGCTGGTAATCGATAGCTCGGAAGGTGTATATTTTACCGTTCCTACACCACATTCATTGGTTTCAATCTCATCAACTTGAAGCTCAACACTATCAATTACAAAGCTATCAGCAGCACTATTTGTAAAGCTTAAAGAAAACCCATTAACCTCTTTTATTCTGTATTTTAAAGACTCATCCGAGCCACCACTACATACAGGGTTCTCACCATCCTCCAATATACTTGAAGTAACATTTTCAGGCAGAGAAAGCTTGTCTGGGGTCAAATCAACAGGGTTTATAATATTGTCCACCCACTCTTTAAACGCTGAAACCCGGGTAAAAACATCTGGATAATCCAGACTTCCACAAACAGAAGGAGCTATGCTTGCCACGCCGGCTTGAAACCATTCACCACCTGTTTGAAATAATAAAGGGCCGCCACTATCTTTTTCGCATAGACCTTGAAGCCCATCACCTGTCTCTTCGATATAACCTGCACAAATATGTTTACCGTCAATAGCATTACCATATATTGGTAAAAAGTCAGCTCCCAACGACGTTTCTAAATCGCCATTCAGGAAGGCTTTATTGCATTCGGTCTGGTTGAACAACGGTACATTCACTTCATGCAATACGCTTGGAAAGTCTTCGTTTATTGTGTCTTCACCGCCCCCACTAGAAATAAGATTGGGGTTGCCATCACGATCCCCCCATCCAACAATTGTTAGCAAATGACCTGCTTCGACACCTTTAAACATGGCTGAGCTAACTAATTCAAGAGGTGGATAAACACTCACATCAACCGCATCGGCCAACTCAAGCAACATCAAATCTCGACCTGACTCCACGCGACTAATCACCCCAATACGCCGCTCAGTTTCTTCAATTCGTGAGATATCATAATCTCCAACATAGACGGAAATTGCTTCAGCAGGCTCTTCATAGAAACAACGCGAAGCAGACATCACCCAACGTTCATGAATCAAGGTACCGCCACATTCATGCTCGCCAGTTGCCGAATTTCGGAGCGATACCATCCAAGGGTAATCACTCTCTACCTCAACTTCGTCGCCACCGACTATACGATTAGCTGAGAGAGCAGAGCTACTCGCAACACAAGCAAGCATGGCAAATAACATCACCCGAACAATACCGACATTGCGCCTAGCAACTAAAGCCTGACCACACATTGAAAGAAACATACCCTTAGCCATCCTGACCTCTATGGAACTCATAATCTTTATATATTGAACTGGACCTGTACTGCACAAGTAAAACGCTGAGAGATATAAAACAACTAAAATCATGCATCAGGAACACAGCAAAAAACTCCTCGAATTTTATCAGTCTTTTATAGCCAGCCCTATTGATTATAAAAACACTGTACAACTGCATTTAAATTTTGTGACGCTATAAACCTTTCTTATGGGAAGTTTCTACGAAATTTACCTTTTTCCAAAAACATTTACACAAGCTCTATAGATCAAGCCAGATCAAATCTAATCAAACTGCTGAGCATATGAGTCAATCGAAGCGTAAGGTTCAAGCACACCTTTTTGATTCATAGATAATATTTGATAAGGGTTAAACTTGTCTTGGTATTCCATACCCGGACTACCCAAGGGCATTGCAGGAACAATCAAACCAACTGAGCCAGCAGGTGGGTTTGATAAAAATTGTTTAATAAACTTCGCTGGAACATGTCCTTCGAACACGAAACCCTCTGACGACACAGCAGTATGACAGGAGCGAGCATTAGCAGGCAGCTGATAGAAATCTTTTATATGCGCCACCGAATCCTGGTTCACAACTATGGCCGACAAACCGCCCTGTTGAATATGATCCACCCACTCAGAACAACAAGAGCAACTCTTTGTTTTATAAACAGTCAAAGTTCTATCTGCTGCGCTCGATTCAGTACTAGACGAATCCTCTGATTGACCGCATGCACTCAAGATACCAAACGCCAGCATCATACTCAGTATCATAAAGCGCCGAACTAGCGAAACAGATCTCTCTCTATCTATTTGCATATCGCAATTACCTCACCCTTTTAATCTAGCTGCTATAGTTAAATTCTGAATAAAAAGATCGACCTATCAATAAAGGAATTCTTTCATGGTCAAATTTGTCCGTACGCCTGATGAACGCTTTAAAAACCTGCCGAACTATAGCTTTTCTGCTCACTATACCGACGTCGGTGGTTTGAGAATGCATTATATAGACGAAGGCCCGGGAAGTGCCGACCCAATACTCATGTTACATGGTGAACCCAGCTGGTCATACCTTTACCGCCACATGATCCCTATTTGCACTGCTGCGGGGCATCGAGTCATCGCTCCCGACTTAATTGGCTTTGGCAAGTCAGATAAGCCTGTCAATATTGAAGACTACTCCTATCAAAGCCATATGGACTGGCTCCTATCCTTAATCAACGCGCTTGATTTAAACAATATTACACTGGTCTGCCAAGACTGGGGTTCATTGCTCGGCCTTCGACTCGCGGCAGAAAATGAAGAGCGCTTCAAAGCAATTGTAGTCGGTAATGGCATGCTACCAACAGGTGAAGAAGACGTACCTTCCGCTTTTAAGATATGGAAAGCTTTTGCGCTTAATAGCCCCTGGTTCCCTATTGCAAAAATCGTAGAGATGGGGAGTTTTAAATCTTTTAGCAAAGACGAGCAGCGCGCTTACGATGCACCCTTTCCATCCAAGCAGTTCAAAGCAGGCACTCGGGCTTTTCCGGCTTTAGTACCAACAAGCCCGGACAACCCGGCAAGCAAAGCGAACAAGGCAGCGTGGGCGGTATTAGAAAAATGGCAAAAGCCTTTCGTTACCGCATTCAGCAATGGAGACCCTATAACACGAGGCGGTGATAAGTATATGCGTAAGAAGATTCCTGGTGCAAAGGGAATGAAACACGTAAAACTTAAAGGCGGCCACTTTCTTCAAGAAGATTCAGGAGCCGAATTTGCGCAAGTCGTCAATAACCTACTAACAGAGATAGATCATCATATAATCCCAGCCTCATAGAGAGTTTTTCTTAGGCAATAAAAAACCCGACTAAAAAGTCGGGTCAAAATCACAACAAATACTTCAAAGAAAAATAATGAAACCTATTCCGGGTCAGAGGGCCTGAATCACTTCCCCGTACTTCAATGTTTGTAGAATACGACATTAAAAACGTGATGTATGTATCACTTTTCTTTCATTATGTAACAATTGTTTTCAAGCTCTCAGTCATTCGCGCAAGGCAAGACCGCCTCAAAGATGCTCCCCACCTGAGCATTCGAACGGTATTTGATTTCACCCTTATGGAGTTTCATGATTCGCTGACAGATTGACAAGCCCAAGCCTGCACTTCGCTCTCCAGCTGTTGGCTTGGTTGATATATTGCAGAATGGCTTGAACAATAAGTGCTGCTCGGCCTTTGGTATTCCACCAGCCTCATCAATCACTTCGATACGCACCTTTTTATGATTACTCGATAAACGAACATCAATTTTCCCACCAACTGGCGAGTATTTAATTGCATTGGAAATCAGGTTATAGGCAACTTCTTTAATTCGCATGCTATCTGCTTCAACCCATACGGCTTCGACTGGCAATTCCAAGTTAAGTTTTTGCTGCTTATCATTCGCCAGGAGCTGGGCATCAGCAACAGCTTTATCCAATAGGGAACAAAGGTTTTCCCGATCTATATCGATTGAGATATTAGCATCCTCAATCGAACTCACATCAAGCAATCTATCCAGCAACTCCTCCATACTCTCTGCAGCTTCGATAACTAAACCCAGCAACATTTCCGGGTGCTCTCCGGATATTTCCCTTTTCAACATACTCGCAGCTGAAGATACAACACCCAAAGGGCCACGAATATCGTGAGCCGCCATACCAAGCAACTCATTCTTCTGCTGGTTCAAACTACTCAACTCAGAGAACTGATCCAGAAGCTGGGCATTGGCGTTGACTCGACTGCATACTTGCTCTTGCTGGAAAGGTTTTAATAGAAAGTCATTCCCACCATGCTTCATAAATTGCGCTATTTGGTCTGATGATGCCTTTCCTGACACACCAATAATAGCCATCTGACTCATATCAAAGCGTGAACGCAAAGCACCCAGCAACTCAAATCCATCCATGCCATTCATAATCAAGTCGACAAGAATAATTTTGTATTGATAACCCTGATCGAGCAAATCCAGCGCCTTTTCAGCCGACCCCACAGAGGTAACACTAAAACACTGCTTCTCGAGCAATGCACTCATAAAATCTCTGGATGACGGTGCATCATCAACGACCAGAACCTCCATACTCCGATTGGCAGACATTCGATTAATCACCTGCACAACGTAACTGATATCCTGCTGCCCGTTCTTCAACACATAATCGGATACGCCCAAGGATAAAACCATCTCACGTAGATTTGGACTAAAGTTGCCGGTAAAAGCGATACATGGAATACTCTTTTCTGCCATTAGCTTTGCAGCAGCGCCATCACTTGCATCGGGCAGGTTCAAGTCTGTGATCGCAACAAATATTTCTTCTTGATGCAGCTCCACTAACTGAACCGCTTCAGAATAATTAAGCGCGACCAGCACTTGATAACTACCTTCTTGTCTCAGCGCCGCCTCTACACTCAATGCAAACGCTTTGCTATCCTCAACAATCAAAACAGTATTTTTCATCAAACAACCCAACAAGTGAATCTTAGTTCTATTCTATTCACCCTAAATTAAAAAAAGAGATCAAGAACAAGACCCCTTAATTACCTCCAGGTAATTATTAAGCACATAGCTATTTAATATAGTAGAGTTCGTATTGTTTTCACGATTAAAATACTCACAGAGCCATTAATTAAGCGATCTTTTATATGAACTTTCTAAAATTAGTCAGCGCCTTCTGCTTATTATTGCTGGCGACAGCCCATGCAAAAGACGCCATTGCGACCGATACGAAGCTATCAGAACAACTAATTTCATCTTGGATGAAGTCTCAAGACGCCCTGGAAGACTGGGGTAAGAAGCACCAAGCCCAACTGGAAGCAAAGACTAAGGATGAAACCGAAGTCGAAGATCCAAGTAAGATGACACCTGAAAGCATGATATCCCCCCTGAAAGCAGCGGGCTTATATTCAAGCGCCAATCAGCTTGTTCAGTCTCAAGGTTTCTCTAGTATCGATGAGTGGGCCGCGATCACCTTAAGAATTACCAAAGCGGCTGCCGCTATTGAATTTGAGGCGAACCCGGAAATGATGGACACCAGCCGACTTGAAGCCTTAAGGAATTCGAGTGACATCAGCCCGGAGCACAAACAAGTGTTAAGCAATGCTATTGAGAAAAACCAAGCCATGGTGAAACAGATACTGTCGAGCGCAAGCACTGCGGACAAAGAAGCGATCAAGCCCTTTTTGAACGATATCCTAAAAATGATGGAAGAACCTTATTAAACATATGGCCACCCAGGCATTACTCACCAAACTAAAACAAAGTCCTCCTTAAGTAGACCCACAACCCCATGTCCAAAATAAAATCTGATGCTGATAGCCTCATCAAAAAGCATCGCAATCTTATCCACTCCCAAGACAAGAAAGTTATCTCTCATGTACAACGTGAGCAAGATGATGGCTGGCTAGTTAATACGCTAATGCTTGAAGATTGCGATACGCCATTTCAGTTTAAGCGACAAAAAACCTACAAAAACCTAAAAGGCGCTCGAGTCAACCTAACCTACTATTCAGACACACAAAAGCTCGCTGGAATGGATTTTGAGCTGATGAAAGTAGTACGAATTCGTATAGCATGACTCCAAGTCATTTTACTTTTCAATAATTAGAGCTTATACTCTATTTTTTTAGAGCAGTTACTCTAAACATCCACTCTACAACTTTGCGAATTACGATTAGGTATTGTCATGTTATTTTCTTTAAAAGTTCAATATTACAAAGGTCTAGCAAAAGCACTAAAGGTCGCTGCAGCAGTCGTTCCGATGCCAAAGCCAACGCTTTTCACTGGTGCAGACTCCTCACTGGAATTATGCGATGCTATTGGCCAACTAGGCATTAAAAAGCTAATGATTGCGACCGATGAAGTACTCGTCAGCATCGGACTAATCGACAAAATCAAAGCTCGCTTGGAAGAACTTGACATCAAATACGTAATCTACGACGGCATTCTTCCTGACCCAACCTATGATCAGGTACAAGCAGGTCTAGACTTATTAAGAAACAACAACTGCGAAGCAATTCTTGCCGTAGGCGGTGGCTCACCGATTGATGCAAGCATGGCTATCGCAGCACGCGCAACAAATGAC
>NZ_LWFE01000259.1:0-748 GCF_001635675.1 Oleiphilus sp. HI0061
TAAAGAAGGGTTACCATCTACATCGGCCCCTAATATATCAGTATCGGAATCACCATCTAGGTCTAACAGCATTACCCATGAAGTAATCCGCCTATTAGAAGGCCCGCTTATAGAATAATCATTCGCTAAGTAGCTAAATGTCCCCTGACACACACCTCCAGCATTGTCCTGTATATATATTCCATCAGGATCAGTAGTTGCATGAGAAGTAATAAATGCATCTAGGCAGCCATCTGCATTAAGGTGTGCAAGATCTGCTTCAAAAGGTGCCACTACAGCTGCCTGACCACTTATAAAATCTGGAAAAGCATTAATCGTCACATCAGCGAAGGAGACTTCACTACCACCTGCACCTACAGAAGAGTCATTATTTTCACCGCCACCAGTACCAGCAGAAGAGTCATCGCTACCTCCTTGTTCAGTAACAACGCTATCAATACTCCCAAAATTAGCTTCTCTTACATATTTAGAGCCACTGCATCCATTACGCCCGCCCCCAAGGTTGACATCATCAGAGCAAACAAAAAAGCCATCATTTGAAGTAACGTTTGAGAATAAAACAAATGTATCATCGTCAGCACAATCAGAGTAATTTCCGCCTTCAGCGCCCGGGCATATTGCGATAAAGTCACTATCAGCGACATTCTGAATATCGCTCCACTGACCACCACATTGCCAGTGAGGATCATCCCCAGCCGAGCAAGATGCCGTCGCTACAAAAACAGGGATGATATCGCCACCTGCACTG
>NZ_LWFE01000260.1:0-1924 GCF_001635675.1 Oleiphilus sp. HI0061
AGTAAACTTATCATCATTGTGAATTTCAATATGCATGCCTTCATTAACCAAAGAATAGTAGCGTTGGTATTGTTGAAGTCCTTCATAGAGGGTTGGGCTATTAAAGAAAATGTGTGCAACTAAACCCATTTCTTCATTATGGGGATTCTGAGCGAGTTTAAGGCCAAGACGCTCGTCGGAGGTAAAGGAAAGCGCAAGAGACCATAACGCATGATAAGCAGAGATATTTAGTCGGAAGTCCGCTAACTCAAGCTCGTGTAGTTCACAGGCCAAGGTAGAAATCAAAAGCTCGTTATTGATACCTTTTTGAATAAGATATTCGCACAATACTTTCGCGGTTGAGGAGTTTACGAACAAGTTTTTGACCCGGGACTTGCCAGACTTAATTGTCATTTAGCTTTCCTTTCCCTAACCGTGACTAAAGATACCTATTGTAGTAATTAAACCAAAGCTGTGTATTAATTACTGTTAATTAGGAATGCTACAGTCAGTCAAAAAGGTGGCACATATCGTCAAGAACAGGCATTCGGTCTGCTATATATTACACACACTGTCCTTTAGGAGTTGTACAGTAAACGAATTACAAACTTATACTAGCGGTGTTATTGACGGGGAACCACTATGGAATACGAAGTTTTTGTACCACAAAATGAAAATGAAAAAGAAAATTGTTCTGAGCTAGCAAATTATCTGAACAGTATGTTTTTTTGCTAAGTAGATTAAGAGGTTCAAGAAAAGGCGCGAAGTGCGCCTTTTTTTATTACACTAAACTGCTTTCAAACGCTGCTTTATTGCGTTATTTCTCTCAAGCATATCTCTAATGCGTGTTAGTTGGCTAAGGTTATCGCCGCTTTGCTTAGACTGGTTTGAAAAGACCAAGCCGACTCGCCACGAAGTATCGTCATTATCCATCCTTACCTTATTTACAATCTTTGCCTCAATTTGATTAACTTTTAGCTCCCCCATGTCCATATTCAAAACGAGGCGCAAACTTAGCTTGCTTCCGAGTTCTGGTTCACTGGGTACAGCCAGAGCAAGGCCAAGGAGATTGAAATCGAGAACATCTAAATCAAGCCAGCTAGAAAATAGACCTTGTTTAGTTTTGATTTGTGCCACGAGTTCTGCGGCGGGGACGCGTCGGTTACGACGATTTTCTTTAGGGTGGAGCTCTACAATCATTAAAAAATATACCTTACTACGTATCACAGTTTAGAAGTGAAAAGCATTTAATTAGTCAGATTAGGATACATATGAGAATATGCCATGAGCTCTTGGTGATAATGTGAACTGATTAAAAAAAATACAATGACTAAACTATATTCGCGCATAAGAGGGGAAGGTTTCTCCGTATTGATCCTTCACGGCCTGTTTGGCTCGTCAGATAATTTAGGCAGTGTTGCAACGGCCTTGGCAAGTAAGTTTAAAACCCATGCTATTGACCTGAGAAACCATGGTCGTTCGTTTCATCGCGAAGAGATGAACTATGAGCTTATGGCAGAAGATGTGATCGAATATATGAATGATCAAGGTATTGATATCGCATATGTGCTTGGACATTCCATGGGTGGAAAAGTCGCTATGAGTCTAGCCCTGCACCAGCAAAAACGAATAAAGGCCGTGATCGTTGCCGATATATCGCCTGTTCGGTATGAGGGACATCACGATGAAATATTTGCTGGTTTATTTGCTTTGCTAGAGTCAGATATCGTAAGTCGAAAGGAAGCAGATTCTTTGCTAGCGGAATTTGTTCCAGAGCAGGGGGTGAGGCAATTTTTACTAAAGAATCTAAAAGCCAAGCCCGGTGGAGGTTTCGATCTAAAAGTAAATCTCAACGCCATCCATCAAAATTACCATCATATTCTGGATGGACAGCATGCTGAAAAACCTTTTTTAGGGGAAGTGCTCTTCATTGCTGGCGAAGCAT
>NZ_LWFE01000261.1:0-1271 GCF_001635675.1 Oleiphilus sp. HI0061
ATATGGCGAACACTCAATACATGAAAAAGCTGACAACTACCTAAACCTTGGCCGCTGCTTATCCGAAAGGTCATCGGGAGACCTTAGTGATTCTGGCAAAACACATGCGGACGAAGCGATACAAGTTCTAAACGAATTAACACATAAATTTTCGACTGACGAACAGGCCTGCCTCAATGCAACGCTTATCGAGGCTCGAGTATTTAATGGTCAGAACAATGCCGAAGCAGCACAGGAAAAACTTCATCAAGCAGAGTGCATGATTGAAGAAGAGAAGCTCTCAGCGGAAATTGGCATCGAGCTAGCAAAGACACTCTACTCCTTAAACGAGCTTGAACGTGCCGAGAAACTCTTAATCACACTCGCTGAGCGATTCAGTAACGACCCCGAAGCGCTAGCGCAAATTGAAAGCCAGCTTGACGAACCCGAAAGCTTAGTGGCCAAAAAGCAAGCAAAACGCCTTAATAAATCAGGTATTGAGCAGTTTGAACAAGGCCAACTTGCACAAGCTGCTGAAGCATTCAAAGAAGCGCTCAAGCATACACCAAGACACGCAGCCTTGAATCTTAATCTAGCTCAAGTTGTAACGAAGCTATTTAAAGAAACTGCTGACCATAGCTTATTAAAGCTTGCAGAGCAGTCCCTTGAAAAAATAAACAACATACCCGAACAGCATAACCAATACCGAAGGCTTAAACACCTCGAGAAGCAAGTAGCAGAACTTCAATCCAAAAAACAAAATTGAACGAGTACAGTATCATGAGTAAAGACAAACAACCCGATTTCTCGATGATTATCGCCTCAGCTGTCCACGACATGAAAAATTCGCTCAGCATGCTACTACACTCCGTAGATCAGATGTGCGAAGAACTGCCTGAAGAGTGGCAACAAAGAAACAATACGACTGTCGTAAAATATGAGGCTGAACGTGTAAATAGCTACCTTGTACAGCTACTTGGCTTATATCGCCTGCAGAATGAAATGCTATCATTACATATCGATGAGTGCTTTGTTCACGACATCCTGGACGAGCAATCCGCACACTATTCGCCAATGCTCAAAGATAAAAATATTGAACTCGAAATCACCTGTGATCCAAATATATCTTGGTATTTTGATAGGGAGGTAATTTTGGGCGTTCTTAATAACGCGCTAAATAATGCTTCACGCTATACCAAATCGATCATTGAAATCGTCGCCTACATCAAAGATGATGACCTGATTATAGAAATACATGATGATGGAATCGGTTATCCTGACGAGCTATTGCA
>NZ_LWFE01000262.1:0-1352 GCF_001635675.1 Oleiphilus sp. HI0061
TATCTGGTCTGCATCTGTCGATGTAATGCTATCGTTTCCCTTAAAATTCTTTATTCAGTTTTTTAAGAATCACGGCATGTTAAGTGTCGATGATCGACCGCAGTGGAGGGTACTAACGAATGGTTCAGAGTCTTACATAGCACCGATTACACAGCGTTTTAAAGACAACATTCACCTTAACAGCAATATCATAAAGGTAACACGAAGCCCTAGCGAGGCGGCCATTACCTTTAGCGACCATTCTGTGCAGACCTTTGATCAGGTCATCTTTGCCTGCCATAGCGATCAAGCCTTACGGCTACTCGGCGATGTGTCTGAAAAAGAGAGCGAGATTCTTGGCGCAATCCCCTATCAGGACAACAGCGTCACTCTGCATACAGATACTCGCCTCATGCCTAAGAAAAAACTGGCCTGGGCGGCTTGGAATTATCATATTCCTCAGCGCGCTAATGATTGTGCCATGGTGACTTACAACATGAACATCCTGCAGAACTTCGACGACGCTCCCGAAACATTTCTAGTTACTCTAAACAGGACCAATGAAATAGACCCCAGCAAGATCATTCGCACGTTCAACTACAGCCACCCGGTCTTTAGCCAAGACGGCGTCAAAGCACAGGCGCGTCATCATGAAATAAGTGGTAACCCTGAGTCTGGTCATGGACGCACACACTATTGTGGTGCCTATTGGTTCAACGGCTTTCATGAAGATGGGGTCAATAGCGGACTTCGCGTCGCAGAGGCTTTCGGAGAAACACTCTAGTGAGCAAAATAAAGCACAGCTCAATATATAGAGGATCGATACGGCATCGTCGTTTTTTGCCCAAGAAACACCAGTTTCGCTACCCCTTGTTTATGCTCTATCTTGACTTAGACGAGTTAGAATCGCTGTGTAAATCGAAGTGGTACTGTTCACTCGAAAAGTTCAATATTGTCTCGTTTCGTCGCGATGATTATTACTCACCCGAATCGGGCGATTTAAAACAAGCAGTCATTAATAAAGTGACGAACAATCTCACCGAA
This sequence comes from Oleiphilus sp. HI0061, assembly GCF_001635675.1. Classification (NCBI taxonomy): domain Bacteria; kingdom Pseudomonadati; phylum Pseudomonadota; class Gammaproteobacteria; order Oceanospirillales; family Oleiphilaceae; genus Oleiphilus; species Oleiphilus sp. HI0061. Next base: position 1,024 of record NZ_LWFE01000262.1, read on the forward strand.
CAAGGTTTATCTGCGCCGGAAATTGAACACGTCAGAATGCTGTGCCACGCCCGCTATTTCAATGCAGTCTTTAACCCTGTCACCTTCTACTACTGTTTTGACAAAGCTAACAAGCTGGTTTCTATTTTGGCTGAAATCACCAACACCCCATGGGGTGAACGGCATGCTTATGTGCTACCCGTAGGTCAATCGGGAGAGTATGGCTCGTATGCCCTGAAAGCACAAAAATATCACCACTATGAGTTTCCCAAAGTTTTTCATGTTTCGCCGTTCAACCCTATGGATATGACCTATCACTGGACCTTTGATGAGCCAAACCAAGGGCTAAG
>NZ_LWFE01000263.1:0-1129 GCF_001635675.1 Oleiphilus sp. HI0061
CACCCGATACAAGTAAACCAATAAAGGGGAATTCCGGTGGACTATCTTCTAGCATCGGCGCCAGTAAGTGTCCTTCCATGTGGTGTACACCGATAATGGGGATATCAAGCGCCATCGCTAAGGCATTCGCAATGGAAGCACCGACCATCAGCGCTCCTACTAATCCCGGCCCTGCAGTATAGGCAATCGCATCAATATCGCCCTTCTCTAGCCCAGCTTCTTTGAGAATAGCGTCTATTAAAGGAATGGTTTTTCTTACATGATCTCTAGAAGCTAATTCCGGGACAACACCACCATAGTCCGCATGCATCTCTACTTGGGAATATAACTGGTGTGCAAGCAAACCTTTCTCACTATGATATAAAGCAACACCGGTCTCATCGCAAGATGACTCAATACCTAAAACAATCATTAAGAATCTCGTGTAGTTGGAAAGTCGTCAATCTTTAGCTAGCAGTAGAAGAAAGCCCTGCTTACGTAACAAGTCTTGCTCTAACTCCAAGATCGACGTATTTAAGGGATTTGCCTCAAACCAGCCTTTCCCCATACTAAGGGATAAGCACTCGTCCTGAGCCCTTAGGGTGAAATCCGTTTCAGCTTGATTACGTTCTGCTGTCAGCGCAACCGCCAGTCTGAATATTGTGCACAGGCGCTTCAGTGTTTGCGTTTCCTGTTTACTCATTCCAATAAAAGGCTCATCACTAAATTTCCGTCTGTGAGTACGTACTATCACAGAAAGGTGCAGCTGAGTTAATCTCGAGAAACCTGGTAGGTCAGAGTGATAAACGAGATAAGCACCATGCCGGTGGTATTGTGCATGAGCAATAGAGTGCCCAACCTCAAAAACCCGGCTTGCCCAACGTAGTAGATTTTCACATTGCGGTAAGGCTATATCCCAATACGAAGCAATTTGCTTGTATGCATGAAGCGCTGTTTTCTCTACTCTTTCAGCGTGTTCAACATCAATAGCGTAGCGAGCCTGCATCGATTGAAGTGAACGTTCTCTGACATCCTCATGCTGAATCCGGCCTAGTATGTCATACAGCAAACCTTCCCTAAGCGCGCCCGATGTGAACTCCATTTCTTTGATGCCCAGTACCTTAAAGCATGAGTAGAGTATGGAAAAGCC
>NZ_LWFE01000264.1:0-1120 GCF_001635675.1 Oleiphilus sp. HI0061
TGCTGGGATAACTCTGTTGTGGAGCGGTTCTTTGGAAGCTTAAAGCATGACTGGGTTTTGAAAGTGCCCCAGCCAACGAGAGAGCATATGAGAAATGATGTGGCTGACTACATGCGTTATTACAACTTAGAGCGGCTCCATACTTCTAACGAAGATATGTCGCCAATCGAGTACGAAAACTCTTTAAGAAAAGTGTCCTGATTTAGTTGCGCAGAACAGTTGAGAGTGTACGGTAAACGATGCTCAAGACCTTGCCCATCAGCTCCGGGTAACGGTCCAGCAAAAAGCGCAACTGGAAAGGAAAACTCAGCACCCATTGGCGAATAGGCTCTGCGGGAAATACTTCATCCACCAAAAGTGCGGCACTCTCCGCCATCCGCCGAGCGCCACAACTAGGGCAGAAACCACTCCGTTTGCAGCTGAAAGCGACCAAACGCTCGTGATGACAATCTTCGCAGCGCACACGCAATTTGAGGCTGTTCAAATTTTGGTATCTACGAAGCTGGAATATCAACAAGGTCTATCTGTGTTTCTTGTTTTCCTTATGGAGTGTGTCTTCTTTTATCGTATCTCTGCTGTTTGCTATGGGAGCTCTTGGAACTAATCGGCCCTTGGCATTGGCTTTGGTATGTTATTTATTTCTAATTGTTGTTATTTATGCGGGCTCAGTGCACGATCCTTTCTGGTTTAAATCTACTAAGAATAATGAGTTAGCTCTGTTTCTTCAGGTTTACAAATCAGAAATGCTTATTGAGGGCGGGTCGAAGGATTAAAAAAAGGTTCGCAAATCATAGATATTAAAAAGTAAAGCTCATTGAATCATAACGCTATGATTAAATGAGCTTTTTCAGTCTAGAAAGGGTTGCATTTGTCCGGTTGTTGCCAAACTTATGCTTCCCTGTGAACCATAATTTTAGCAAATGCTAAACTTATGGTTACTTCCCTACTTTATTGGTTCTTGATGAACCAGCTTTTGGTGGAGACGGCGGGAATTGAACCCGCGTCCGTCAGCACTCTGCCATCGGCTCTACATGCTTAGAATCCGTTAATTAGTTTAACCTTCCACAGCCCAACGGGCAGGACGTGGTTGGCGAGCTCAGTAAAGTTTAACGAAACGACC
>NZ_LWFE01000265.1:0-1092 GCF_001635675.1 Oleiphilus sp. HI0061
GCTTCATTTAGCTTTTTTGTTTTCGTATATAAATCAACAACCAGACGATTTCCGTACTTCTGATTTGGCTTTAGCAAAAAGCTTTTCGTTTCAGCCTCTTCTTTTAAGTCCAATACAACCCTAAGATCATCTTTATTTCTACGTGCACTGCGCACTCCGGAAATAGGCGTACCTTTGAGATTCAAACTATCAAACTTAAGCGCCTTATCAGCATCATTAATATCCAAAACCAAACGCGAGGGATTCTTCAGCATCATGATTTTATGCTTTACCGGGTGTGATAAATCCAGAACTAAACGAATATACTCTGGAGACTCCCAAATACGCGCATTAGTTACTTTCGCTTGAGCAGCATTTACACTGCCAGCCATAAACGTAAAGGCAGCGAACAGAACAAGCACCTTTGCCAGGAAGCTAACTCTACTAGTACGAACTTTCATTAAATTCAGCTCTCTACTCAATCACAAAAGACATGCTTGAAACCACATGAACTCAAATTATAATTACTCAGCATGAAACATTACTCACTACCAAACCCGAGCCCGGCCTTAAACTAACCTCTTTCAATACTGAAAGAATCTCGCCATCTGCAGTAATCTTACAAAGGCGACCACGCCCGGTGCAGCTCAAATCGACTTCAAAATCGGCCTCAGGCAAGAAACCCTGGCCTTTATCAGGCCACTCAATAACACACAACTGCTTTTCCTGACCGTCATGAGGCACTTCAAAATAATCACGCACCCCCATAAATTCTAGCTCTTCGGGGTCGCCCAAACGATACAAGTCAAAATGATTAACTTGCACATTCTGTAATTCATAGGGTTCAACAATCGTATAAGTCGGACTCTTCACCTTACCAAAGTGCCCTGCACCTTCGAGAATCCCCCTAGTTAAGGTTGTCTTACCCATTCCGAGGTCACCGTGCAAAAAGATACTCACCACACCTTGATGAAAACAATGCTCATCGATGACACTGAATAACAAGCGTCCTAATGCTACTGTCGCTGACTCGTCAACCAATACAAGCCCAATAGCCGCTTTTGTCATACTCGCACCCTATATCGATTCACTCTCTTGCCCTATAATCCATAA
>NZ_LWFE01000266.1:0-1432 GCF_001635675.1 Oleiphilus sp. HI0061
TCGCTGATGACTGTCTGTAGCTGATCCTTCACAACTTTCGCTGGTAGTGGATAGGTGGCCTTAACTCCCTTTGAGTTTTGAGCTGTGACATTGGTGATGACTGATGCTCCATAGACATTTAAGGCAGTAAATGTTTTGATATCTGCTTGTATGCCTGCACCGCCTGAAGAGTCAGAGCCGGCAATTGTTAGTACATTTGGTGTATACTTCATATAAAGAAGGTCACTTGTAGTTTTGTTCCATGTTGTGTTGCTTAGGTTGAACAACATTTAGATGTTACCAAAGTTTATTATGCCCTACCTTTTCCTTTCCTTGCTTCTTTTATTTACCCTTACTACGAATGCCGGCGTAACGGCAGAAGATATTTTAGGTGAATACTGGAAAGACCCCTTGTTTGGTCAGGCTGCGACTGATCGTACCGTCGAGCTTGAAGTGCTTGTTGGTAGGGTGTGGCCGCAATCTGTCAATATTAGTTCTGGTTCAAAGGTCAGAGTACTTGTTAAAAATCGTACTAACGAGCCTCATTTGCTCGTTTTTACAAAGGACCTGAAAGCTTTATACCAGTCAGAAGCGTACAAGATGTTTGTTCTTGACGAACTCTATCACTCTAAGAAAAAGGCGCAGCAGGGTTCAGGGCATTCGCACTCCGGGAATAGTGTAGGGGATGCAGAATCTATTGTTAAACCGCTATCTCAGAACCCTTCAGTGTTTGTTGTAGGTGGCGATAGAAAAGAAGTGTTAATTGAGTTTGAGGGAACTGGTATTGCAAACTACTCATGCATGATAGAGTCCCACCGAAATAATGAAACAGTAGGAAGTATAGTCATTGAATAATAAGTTTGAGTCTCTAAGCGTCAAAGCGGTCGATTGGCAAGATGGTGCGCTGGTTCTATTGGATCAGAGAAATCTACCTTTGTCTGAAGATTATATGAGTTGTCATGATGTTGAACAGGTTTATACGGCAATCAAGACGATGGTTGTACGTGGAGCGCCTGCAATTGGTATTTGTGCGGCTTACGGTGTTGTTTTGAGCGCAAAAAAGCACTTAATGAATGGAGTCGATTTTTATGAACGTATTAACAAGGATATTGAATTCCTGAGTCAAGCTAGGCCTACCGCGGTAAATTTAGCATGGGCTCTGAAAGTTATGCAGGAAGAGCTCCTAGCGCAGAAAGAGCAGGATTTTAGTTTAGAAAAGCTGCTTCTCCGCGCCCAGGAAATTCATCAAGAGGATATTGCTAACAACTTTAAAATGGGTGATTTAGCCTGTTCCGTGTTTAAACGCTTCCATGAAAAACCGTTCTCTGTCATGACTCATTGTAATGCCGGAGGCTTGGCTACAGGTGGCTATGGAACGGCTTTAGGGGTTATACGCTCAGCCTGGAGTGATGGCTTAATCACTGAAGTCTTTGCAGATGAAACGCGCCCTTGG
>NZ_LWFE01000267.1:0-700 GCF_001635675.1 Oleiphilus sp. HI0061
AGAGTTTATGGTGCGCAATACCTATATCTACCCACCAAAACCATCCATGAGGATTATTGGCGATATTATCGGCTACACCTCCGAGAACATGCCTCGCTTTAACAGCATTTCAATCTCCGGCTACCATATTCAGGAAGCCGGTGCTGATGCAGCGCTGGAACTAGCCTACACACTTAGCGATGGCAGAGAGTATGTTAGAACTGCACTGAAAGCTGGTTTGGACGTCGATGCCTTTGCGCCTCGCCTTTCCTTCTTCTGGGGCATTGGCATGAACTTCTATATGGAGATCGCCAAGCTCAGAGCCGGTCGCTTGTTATGGCATAAGATTATGGATGAGTTCGGACCTAAGAACCCCAAATCTTCTATGCTTCGAACCCACTCGCAAACATCAGGCTGGTCTTTGACCGAGCAAGACCCTTACAACAATGTGATTCGTACCACCATCGAGGCGATGGCTGCGGTATTTGGTGGCACTCAGTCACTGCACACCAATGCTCTGGACGAAGCGGTTGCACTACCAACAGAATTCTCTGCCCGTATTGCGCGAAATACTCAGATCATCCTTCAAGAAGAAACAGGTATTCCTCAGGTTGCAGACCCTTGGGGGGGCTCCTACATGATGGAAAGTCTCACGCAGCAGATTGCTGATCGAGCTTGGGAATTAATTGAAGAAATCGAGGAAAAAGGTGGAATGGCAAGT
>NZ_LWFE01000268.1:0-799 GCF_001635675.1 Oleiphilus sp. HI0061
CCGATTAGTCTCAGTGAACTTCGTGAGCACCTGCGACAGCAATTGCCCCCTTACATGGTGCCGCAGCACCTTGAAGCACTCGGGGAGTTACCACGCACCCTTAACAACAAGCTTGATCGAAAGGCTTTAGAAAGCCTCCCTTTATCAGAATCAAGCTCGTTAGGCAAAGAAGAAGTACGGGCCGCTACTACAGCGACTGAACTTAAGTTACTGAGCATCTGGCAAGAAGTCATCAATAAACCCATATCTAACATCAATGAAAACTTCTTCGACCTAGGTGGGCATTCTTTGCTCATTGCACAAATCATCCACCGTGTTGAAATGGATATGTCGGTGCAATTGAAGTTCAGTGACCTCTACGAGTTTGCAGACATCGAGTCTTTAGCTAAAAAAATAGATCAATCGCAGCACACAGAACAATCAACCATAACAAAGCGTTCAGAGAATGAACCAGCCTTATTAACCCTTGCCCAACAAAGGCTTTGGTACCTGAATCAACTGGAAGGAAGCAGTACTGCCTATAACCTTCCCTCTGCATTCAGACTAAAAGGAAAACTCAATAAGCTTGCTTTAAATCAAGCTTTTCAAAACCTAATCAGTCGCCAAGAAGCGCTAAGCGCCGAAGTAATTGAAATTGATTCCCAGCCACATCAACGGCTTCGAAACATCAGTAATTTTGAACTAAGTGAAGTCTCTTTCGCAGATATAGATAAGCCAATTGAACGTGAGCTGGAACTCAAAAAACGCCTGACCGTTTTACAAAACCAGGTTTTCGATATCAATCACGATATTCTTTTTA
>NZ_LWFE01000269.1:0-12855 GCF_001635675.1 Oleiphilus sp. HI0061
CTCCATTTGCCTATGAAGAAGATAATAAAGTGGTGGGAACCGACGTAGAAGTTGCGTTATCAGTATTTCAGAAGCTTGGCGTAACAGCTAATATTCGATTATTGCCATGAAAACGCTGCTTGGGTTTAGTTAAAAACAAAAAAGCTGACGCAATACTAGCCGCTTCTATAACTGAAGAAAGAAAGGAATTCCTACACTTTCCTAGTGAGCCAGTGTCTAAAGGCGTTACTGTATTTTTTAAGAAAGCAACAAACTCTATTTCTTCTATTGACTTAAATAACCCTAAAAACCTGCGTGTGGGGGCAATTCTTGGCTATAAATATTGTGATGAGTTAGACAATTCTCACCTATTAGAGAATGCATCGCGAGTACCGACTTTGGAACAAAGCTTGAATATGCTGTTACTGGGTCGCATCGATTTAGCAATAGGTGTCGAGCTAGTTGGCTTTCATAAAGCTCGGGAGATGGTTATTTTGGATCAATTAACTATCGTTGGGAGTAAGCGTTATTGCCCTGGCGGAAATTATTTAGCTTTTGCGAAGAAGCCAGGGCTTGAAGAGCTGTCATTGAGATTCAGTGAGGAGCTGACGAAGTTCAAGACAACTGATGAATATAAACAAATTCTAGCCAAATATGGAAAACTTCAGTAAGAGTTTAACCAAGCGCCCTACCGAACTCGCCTTCGGTTAACGCAGCGTTAGACAATCTTTATAGGGAAATATATCAATTGATCAAAAACACCATCTTTATTTTATCTCTAACACTGCTGTTCGGCTGTGCAACCACAAGTCAAGAAAGGCTCGCTCGGGCAAAAACTTATGAGGAAAGATCTGAGCGCGCTAATCAACAAGCTTCTAAAATTGGAAGTCTCCCTGGTACTCCAGATAATATTGAGTCGATGGAAAGAGCTTATGAAGAATCAGCTTATTACAGAGAAAAAGCACATGATACGAAGTACAAAAATACATGGGCTGAATTGATTGTTGGGGTCATTGCCCTTCTCATTGGAATCGCAACAAAATAAACATAACCAGACCAAGCAACAGGTTCTTTATGAAACTAAAAACAATTACTTTACTCTTAGCAAGCCACTTATCTATAGGCGCATTGGGTATCGGTTTGGGGATATATATCCTGCCAATTCTAACGGCACCGACTGCGCCTTCAGAGTCAATGATCTCAGAGATTTCTTCGCAAGCGCGATATACCGGGAAGTTTAAAAGAGACCTAGAGGATAGCGACACCTTTCACTGGGGCGAAGGCATCGTTTCGCTTAACACTGAGTACATTTCTTTAGCTGGCCAACTGGCTCCCGGGCCAGACTATAAGCTTTATCTTTCTAAAGAGTTCGTAGAAACCGAGCTTGATTTTCAGCGCTTGAAGTCGTCAATGCTTCAAGTTGGTGACGTGACAACCTTCGAAAACTTTGTCGTCAAAGTGCCTCAGGGCACCAATATAGCTGACTTTAGCTCAGTCATTGTTTGGTGTGAGGCCTTTGGTGAGTTTATTACGGCAGCCAAATATCAGTAAATGAGTTCAACGAACAGACTCTGCAATTAAAATATTTGATTCGCCCAAACGGTTAAACCCGATGCGACACTGCCGAAGTGGTCGCCATCAAGCACCTCGATGTCACCAAATTTATTGTGAATTGCTTTACGAATAACAGGGGACTGACCCGATCCCCCCGTTATAAAAATTAGATCGGGTTGTGTTTGCGCTTGTGTAATCGCTTCTTCCATCAAGCTCAGCATTTTCATCAAGGGTCGGTCAATTGCTTCAGCAAACTGCTCTAGCTTTACGTCTTGACTCAGCCCATCTTCGATAAACTCAAGTGAGCTTGAAACGCTATCTGCTGAGGATAAGGCGATTTTGCATTGCTCTGCGCTGCGAACAAGCTGATGTTGCTGCTGATTATTTCGCATTGAGATAAAGCGTTTGATCAAGTCTGGCTCAACACAATCGCGTAGTAGCTGTTCAATATCCAAGCCTGTATTAAGTTCATTAAACCGTGTCTGAGCCGATACATCGTTAGTGCTCACTGCGTCCCAGAAAAGCTGGGTGGGAACAGGAAGACCGCTTTTGGTTTTTGACAACATGCCCAGAAGTGGCATGAGGTGCTTTCCTGCCAGCTGAATATCAAGATCGTTCCCCCCTACTCGCTCACCGCTATGCCCTAGAAAATCTTTTGATCGATCGCTCTTATCTCGGTAAGAAGGCCCCATTCTAACCATGGCACAGTCGCTCGTTCCACCACCGATATCGACAACTAAAACCGTTTTATCTGCATCGAGTGAACGTTCAAAACTCAGGCCTGCGGCAATAGGCTCAAATAAAAACTCAACATCTTTAAAACCAGCACGTTTTGCTGAGGTTTGCAGAATTTCCAAGGCCTGACGGTTACTCTGCTCGGCGTCCAAACCTTGGAAGTTTACAGGGCGACCAATCACAGTATGCGATATCGTATCGCCAAGTGTCTGTTCCGCACGCGCTTTAATAGATTGCATCATTGCCGTAACGATATCTTCAAATAGAAAAACCGCTTCTGGACGAAGTCCGCTGGCACCCAGAAAAGACTTCGGGGACTTTACAAAGTAGCCTTCTCCCGGCCATTGTAAATACTCTTCAAAGGCTTCATGGCCGACATAGACTATTCTTTCGTCTGAACCAAAACCTTGCTCCCGGCGAACATGTTGAGCACGAGCTAAGTGGTTACTGCGCAGGTCGATATAGTCTGACTTAAGCTCATCAGTGGCAATAGACAAGCCGACACTTTCACTAATCAGTTCCCGGTCTAAAGCATACAAAGTCGACGGCATAAAGCGCTTGCCTTGCTCTAGCTCGAGCAAACGGACGCTATTCAAATTACTATCGTGAATACCTATTGCACAGTTTGAGGTTCCAAAGTCAAAACCCGAAATCATTCCACTACCACCTTTAATACCACTAGAAGAAGGACAAATAAAAAGGGCGCGAAAATTAACATAAGCTTCACGGCTTAGCCAGTTAAATATGGCAGGCTGTCTTTTACCTAATTGCTGAATGTATCGACTCCCTAGAAGTTATAGGTAGGGCATTGAAGTCCTACCCAAGACTTTATAAGCTACTCTCATAAAGTCGCTCTATCTAGGCACAGTAAGACTGCCTAACCGGGTATTAGTTTATGCAACAATTTTCAAGCAGTGCCGACGAGAAGATAGCCCTCGAACATGAAGCTGCCAAGCTTTTTATGCGTCACTATGAAAGGCTACACGGTCAAGAAATTCGGCATATTTGGCACAACAAACCAAATAAGCCAGATGTATCCTGCGAGTTGGAAGGCCTTCGACTCGATTTGGAAATTGCGCACCTATACGGCTCTGAAGCCGAAGCAATGGCGATATTGAAACGTGACCTGACGGATAAAACACGTGAAGCACTGCGCGAGCAGGCTAACTGTTCCAACGTGCATGAGCGTCTGCTTAGCGCTCTGAATAGAATACTGATGAACAAAGCCCAAAAGCACTACAAGTCCCAACGCGTATGGCTGATCATTCGAAATGCACACCCCGCATGGACATCAGAAGAAATCATCGCCTTAAGAGACAAAATCCATGTTCCTGAAGGGCACCCTTTCGAGCAGATTTGGATTGTTGCAGACTATCAAGCGCAGAGCGGGATTGTTCAGCTATTCCCTTCTATACATAAAAATTATTGCTAACGCCTTTATTTCGAGCCGTTACAGCTAAATATTGGAAGTCGAGTGTTTCAAACACCTAGACATATTTGTGTAAGGTTCTTTCTAAATCTTCTCTTATAATTGGTTTACTCACATAATCTGTCATGCCGGCCGCCAGGCACTTCTCCCTGTCACCTTTCATTGCGTTGGCCGTTAACGCCAGAATTGGGACATTTTTATACGCCTCGCCGCCTAAGCCTTCGCGGATATTCTTACTTGCTTCATAGCCATCCATTTCAGGCATCTGGCAATCCATTAACACCAGGTCATATATTTTATCGCTACTGTTTAAAGTAGCCAAAGCTTCTACACCATTGCCAGCCACGTCGATGTGATACCCCATATGGGACAGCAATTCTTTGGCAACCAGCTGGTTAATTTCATTATCTTCAACTAATAATATCTGCACCGCATGAGGTTTAATGCCCGAACCCTCTGACTCACCTTTCAGGGAAACTTCCGGTGCCTCAGCAACACCCAGATTAAGTCCAAATCGAAATGTGCTGCCTTTGCCAGGTGTACTTTCTACCCATACACCTCCCTTCATCAACTCACTCAACTGTTTAACAATCGCAAGCCCGAGACCCGTGCCACCGTACTTTCTGGTTGTGCTTGAGTCTGCTTGGGTAAAAGGGTTAAAGAGCTGTTCAAGCTTCTCGGCTTCAACACCAATACCCGAGTCAACAATGGCACAACGCAATATCTTTCTGTCCTTCTGCTGCACCAAACTAGCCTTAATTGTAATACTACCTTCTGAGGTAAACTTAATCGCATTACCAACTAAGTTGTTAAGAATCTGACGGATTCTTCCTGCATCTGCTTTAACCCACGCTTGCTCGAAGCCTTCCAAGTGCAATTCGAGTTTTAAGTCCTTGGCTTCTATATCGAAGCGCACCGAATCGACAAAAGATTCGAATAATTCCCTTAAATCTATCGCACCTTCATCAAGTACAAGGTGCCCTGCATCAACCTTGGAAAAATCGAGAATGTCGTCGAGTAAAGAAAGCAAAGAGCTTGCACTCTTCTTAGCAATTGCCACCTTTTGCGATGAAGAGTCATCTAGGCTTTCTGTATCCAATACGCTCAGCATCCCTAGCACACCATTCATAGGCGTACGAATTTCATGGCTCATATTGGCTAGAAAGACACTTTTTGAATGCGCTGCCTGTTCTGCTTTTTCCTTCGCTTCTTTTAACTCCAGCTCGGCTTTTACCTTTTTATCAACATCTTGAAATGAGCCAAATAAGCGTACACACTTGCCGTCTTTAAATTCTGACTGGCCAAGTGCAGAAACCCAGATTTCATTGCCTTTAGCTGTCACCAGCTGCAGCTCTTCTTGCCAAGCAATGCCTTCTTCAATACCTTTGTTCACCGCGGCGGTAATTAGCTCTCTACTTCTACCTTCTTTATAAAAATTGATCGCTGTAGAGACATCAGGTTCAAAGCCTTCGGGTACTTCGTGAATTTCTTTTGTCATGAGTGACCAGTAAAGCCGGTCTTCCAGCATGTCCCACTCCCATGCACCAATTCTGGCCTGCTGACTCATCGACTCCAGTAAAGTCTTCTGACGTGCTAAATCTTCTGCAACAAGCTGTTTGCTCAGTTCATTACCTATCCATTGGGCAAATAAACGAATGAGTTCAAATTCGTCATCACTAAAGGGTCTGGCATGTGCTTCAGGACCAGAAAAGTTTAGCGTACCAAAGCGTTCACCTGACACGATTAGCGGCACACCAATATAACTTTCCAGGCCAAAAGCCTCGTAGCAAGGATGCGTATTAATGCAGCTTTTCTCTACATGATCAAAGCCTGTTGGTCCATTGGCATTAAGGGTGTGGATACAGTAAGTAATGCCCAGTTCAAATTCATCACCAGGTTTTACTTCACCATTCGGAGTGTCGGAATACTTAACGACATATCGCTGATTATGAATATGACTGACCAAAGCCAAAGGTAACTCGAAAGTCTGCTTTCCCAAGGCCAAAACTCGCTGGATTTTTTCTTCAACTGATAATTCACTGTCGGCAGTAATGAGGTGCAAACGACGAAGTGTATTAATTGCTTTGTTGTTTTCCGTCAGGTCATTCATAAAGACGAAAAAGCCAACAACATTACCTTCTCTAATTTGCGGAAGGTAGGTTGCTTGTCTGTAGATCATGCCGGTTCTAAGGTCTAGCTCAATGTCTTTATCTAATCGAACTTCTTCCCCGCTAAGCACTCTTGCCAAGTAGGGAGATAGCTGAGCACAAGCCTTCTCACCAATCACTTCAACCAGCGGTTTATCTTCTACCTCTTCTATAGATAGATGAAATGATTTGGCATAGCGAGAGCTTGCCTTACGATAGTTAAGGTCGGCATCGAGATAAGCCCATGCAAGAGAAAGGTTTTCGGCGACCTTTGCCAGCATCGGGTCGATTTCAAAGTGAGACATGTACGGCTCCTGAGCATTGATATCAAGAGTATAGATGCTACTCCCGCAGAAAGTAGCTGAAATATGGAAAAGCTAGCTGACTCTGGGCGCTAAACCTTCCAGGCTAAGACCTCTAGCCGACTTTAAGTGGGAATATTGCGCCAAAAACAACTCAGCGGTTGCCACGGCATCAAACATTGCATTGTGCTGAAAAGCAGCGGGTAAACCATAGCGGTCCCTACAAGATGCTAGCTGCAAAGGCGCACTTTGACCACTTCGCGCCAAGCGCCCTTGCTCTATCTGCATGGTATCGATATAAGAAAACAGCAATGGGCAAGCAAAGCAGTTGAATGCCGCACGTTGAATAAAGGCGATATCGAGTACAGCATGATGAAACACCAATACTGCACCTTCTGCATGCTTAGCTAACAAGCCCAAAGCCATCGACACACTCGAGGCACCGGCCAATCGCTGATCGCATAAGCCATGTATCTGAATGCTTTCTCCTACCGTTTGCTTGGAGTGCACCAGCAGATGTTTTCGTGTTGCGTAATCAATCCGGCCATTTTTTACACGCACCCAACCTAAGCTCAGCAATTCATTCGACTTCGGGTCCAAACCACTCATTTCACAATCGACTACCAGAAAGTCTTGATCTATCACCTTCGTCCCCCCCGACAAGGAAGGCTGGGCATAAAGCTCTGCGATCGGCGTTCGCTGTGCCTGGCGATACCAATTCCGTTTTTTTAACCAGTATTGAAGCTTATATAGAACCATGAGCAAACCGCATTTTTAACAAGCGCTGACTTTCAGCAACAACCGAAAACGCACTTTTAAGCTGATGCCTCAACAAAGGAGATAACTCATCCGGGTTTAAGTGGTTTGTCGCTGGCTGCGACAGCATCATTGCCCTACTCTGACTATCCAAACGCAAACGAGCAATAAACTCATGAGCATCTCTTAGGTTGCTCGCTTCGGAGGCAGAGAGTACTTTTGCACTTTCCAAAGCTTGTAGCCGGTTACTGGTATTTACCTCTTCAATTCCTTTCATCAAGCAGTACAAACGAACCAGGGCAACAATCGGCACGGTGCCCCGTAGTTTTAGATCCAATACCGGGTTGTGATTGCCATCTTTCTCTAGCACAAAGGTTTTGAAAAAGCCTAAAGGCGGTGAGGTCTGAAGCGCATTTTCTGACATACATGCCTGAAAGATGGTGTTCTTTTGAGCCTCCTCCAATACCAAGTTACTTAAAGACTTCGTCAGCTCACGCTTGCCAGCAACGTGGCGAATATCATAAAAAATACTGGCATGCATTAGCGCCTTGGGTTCAGGCTGACGGATCCAGCGAGTAAAGTACTGCTTCCAAACCTCTAAAGGCTGACGCCATTTATCAGTCTGCGCCATCACCTCTCCCGGGCAATATTTCAAACCTGATTTGTCCAGGCCTTCATTTACGAATTCAGCAAAGCGTTTAAAGTAATCTTCCATTTCCTGTGTTGCAGCATCATCGAGAATCATACCGTTATCTTGATCTGAGCCAAGCATCTGATCTTGTCTAGCCTGTGAGCCAAATACCACCCAGGCGTATTCGCATGGTTCATCTCCAAAAGTCTGTCGAGCAAGGACAATCAGCTGACGAGTTATGCTATCGGTGATCGAGGTAATGATCCGGCCAATCTCATCGGCTCTAACATTGGCGCGAATAAGCTTGCAGGTCAGTTCAGGCAACTGTTTACTGAGTGAATAAAGCGTATCCCGGTTACTGGCTCGGTTAATTGCCTGAATCATATAAACCGGTTCACTATTCTGAGCACGGATAAAGTCATTCAGCGTAATAATTCCAACCGGTTTCGCATTCTCGACAACGGGAAGATGATGGATATTCGCTGTCATCATAGACAGCTGTGTTTCATACACTGTTTGATCGGCTTTTATCGTTCTCAGGCTTGTACTCATTACTTCAGAAACCGGAAGCTGAGGGTCGATTCCTTTAGCTAAAACACGAGAGCGAAGGTCTCTGTCCGTCAATATCCCACACAATTCCCCCTCATCCACAAGCAAGATAGAACTCACTTTTGCGTCGGACATCTGCAAGGCAGCTTCTTGAATACTGGTCTCTTTCGATGCACACAAAGGCGACTTAACCATCAACTCCGACACCAGCTGGTTGAGTCGGTAATCTCTATACGCCGTGGCGTCATGACTCCCCTGTTCAGTGATCTGCAAAGACTTATCAGACCCGCGGGAGAAAAACAGAGCAAAGGTATCGTTCTCGGTCGACAATCTGTCTATCAAACTTTTTGGGAGGCAATAAACCAGGCTGTCTTCGAGGTAAGTTAATTGAGTTGTGGTGGCGTCAGCCGTTTGTTCACCGCCAACACCATAGATATCACCGCTACTTAAGCGGTCTAGAAATAGACCTTGAGCGTCTTTGAGCTCGACGCTGCCTGAACGTAGTAAGTAAAGTGTTTCATCAAGGCCTTGTTGTTGTATCTCGGTGCCTGCTTTCTCATAGCAAATAGATAACTTCTTCAGGCACAGCTCTAGCGCAGCATCCCCTAACGCACTAAAAGGCGGGCACTGTGATAGAAATTGTTTCTTATCATCTAGCTCCATAAACTTATGACCCTGTATTCAAACGGCGCAAGCCTCTACCAATCATCTCTGGGAAAAATCGTGTCATACTGGAAAAACGTTGTTTCTGTGCTGCCATAAAATGTGGTCGAATTTGCTAACATCGCCACTCGCAATTCATTCTTATCGTCAATTGGGCCTTGTAGTGAGATAGCCCACTGCTCTCCCGCATCATCTGATTTTTCTAACATTAGCGGCTGCGCATCTTTATTTTGTTCACCAACCAAAGCAATTTGTGCTCCCTGTAAAGGGTGATTTGATCGCGCTTTTAGAACTGGCTGACTACCGTCTGTTTGTACCAGCTGAAACTTAACTTCTAGATCGCCATTTCTAAAGGTACATTGACCACTCTGATAACGACAGTTAGACCTGGCCACCATGGCATAACTTTCACCCTGTGCAGCCGTTTCAGGAATATCCGAAACAATATAGTCCGTCGCAAAATAGCTCACAATCGCGAGCAAGGGGGCAACCACCATCGCTGTCGTCACATGCTTGTTTTTAAACATTTTTTATTCTCCATTTATCATTGAGTGAAGGAAAAAGAGGGAAGCCTATACTGCAGACTTCCCAAAAATTCTTAGCGCAGTAACACGACCAACGCTAAGAGGCCACAATATCAATTTCCATTCACTAACTTAGTGCGCCTGCGCTTCACCAGCGCCAGCCGGTACACGGATATGTTCAACCAAGTCTTGAACATGCTGTGGAGGCTCAACCGTCAATTTCGACACAGCAAAGGCAACGGTAAAGTTAACCACGGCACCGATAGCACCAAAGGCATTCGGCTCGATTCCCAAGAACCAGTTAGCTGGCATATCACCTAAGAAAGACGTACTGGCCACAAACATGATTCCCTTGTGTTGGAAGACGTAAAGCAGTGTCACACCAATACCCGAGATCATACCTGCGATTGCACCTTCCTTGGTCACCTTCTTGCTAAAGATACCCATCATTAAGACCGGGAAGATCGAAGAGGCTGCCAAGCCAAAGGCTAAGGCGACGGTACCCGCGGCAAAGTCTGGCGGGTTAAAGCCGAGATAGCCTGCAAAGGCAATGGCTCCTGCCATGGCAACCCTACTCGCCATGAGTTCATTCTTTTCTGAAATGTCAGGCCTAAAGACACCCTTGAGTAAGTCATGTGATATTGCCGAGGCAATAGCCAGCAATAAGCCTGCAGCGGTCGAGAGTGCGGCAGCCAAACCACCCGCTGCAACTAAGGCAATAACCCAATTAGGCAACTGAGCGATTTCAGGGTTAGCAAGAACCATAATGTCACGATCCACTTTCACCATTTCATTTGTTTCTTTGTTAGACGTGTATTGAACCTTGCCATCCCCATTCTTGTCTTCAAACTTCAACAAGCCTGTTGTTTCCCACTTTTTGAACCAATCAGGACGCTCGTCATAAACAAGGTGCTCGCCTTTAGCAGGTTCAATAGTATTCATTAGGTTCAAGCGTGCCATCGCTGCCACAGCAGGTGCTGTAGTGTATAGAATGGTGATAAAAACTAATGCCCAACCAGCAGACGTTCGCGCATCCTTCACTTTAGGAACCGTAAAGAAGCGGATAATCACGTGTGGCAAACCTGCCGTACCAATCATCAACGACATGGTATAAACAAACATATTAGTGGTACTGAGCCGCGCCTGGGTCGTGTATTCAGCAAAGCCCAGTTCCGAGACAACTTGGTCTAGCCGGTCAAGCAAGAAGGTTTCACTGCCCACCATAGTACTGCCCAATCCAAGCTGTGGAATCGGATTTCCGGTTAGGTGTAAAGAAATAAAGACAGCCGGAATCGTGTAAGCAAATATCAATACGCAATATTGAACAATCTGCGTATAGGTAATGCCCTTCATTCCGCCCATGACGGCGTAGAAAAAAACAATGCACATACCGGTTAACAAGCCTGTTCCGTAATCCACTTCAAGGAAGCGGGAGAAAGCGACACCGATACCTTTCATCTGGCCGATAACATAGGTTACCGAAGCCACGATCAAACAAACCACTGCCACAATACGAGCAGTTCTAGAGTAGAAACGGTCGCCAATAAACTCTGGTACGGTAAACTTACCAAACTTTCTGAGGTAAGGTGCCAAGCACATTGCCAGCAATACATAACCACCTGTCCAGCCCATTAAGAAGACCGAACCGCCATAGCCATAAAAAGCAATTAAACCCGCCATTGAGATAAACGAAGCGGCAGACATCCAGTCAGCAGCGGTTGCCATTCCATTTGCAACGGGGTGAACACCACCACCGGCCACATAGAATTCTTTGGTAGACCCGGCACGCGCCCAGATGGCTATGCCAATATACATAGCAAATGTAATACCCACCACGATATAAGTTAAGGTTTGCAGTTCCATATCAGCCTCCTATTCTTCTACGTTAAATTCGCGGTCAAGTGCCGCCATTTTTTTTGCGTAATAAAAGACCAACACAACAAAGCTATACATCGAGCCCTGTTGAGCAAACCAGAAGCCCAATTTATAGCCGCCAATTTGAATCTGATTCAGTACATCGACCAGTAGGATTCCGCATACAAACGATACGACAAACCAAATGCATAACAGCTTTAGCATGAGTTTGATATTGTATTGCCAGTACGCAGATGCTTGCTCATTATTATTTTCTTGCATGACACATCTCCGCTTAGTTGAACCTTACATTTAAGGCTAAAGTAGACTGTCGGAGAATCACGATCTTTCGGTAAACCGTTACCCGATCGCAATTCTCCGACAGCCTCCAGGTCTTCTTTTATTTCCAGAAGCCAAGGCCAATCTAGCAAGTAATTTAGGAGAAGGGACCAAGACTTTGGTCTAAGTTACGACTAAAGTAGTAGACCTTATAATATGAAAAATGCGATACAGCACTGGTTTTTATTCACCGGTAGTCAGCAAGCTGTATATACATAGCGAATACTCAAGAAATAATAATTAAATGAAGAGGTCATCGTGTCAGCCAGCATAGTGTTTACTGCCATCATCGCTTATACCGCTCTGTTATTCTGCATTGCAAGACAAGGCGACCAAACACGCTTCTCTGAAGACTCCTGGTCTCGCCATCCTTATGTCTATGCCTTGGCCTTGGGCGTGTACTGCACATCTTGGACTTTTTATGGTTTAGTCGGAACAGCTTCAACTTCTACCTGGGATTTCCTGCCAATTTTGCTTGGCCCGATACTGCTGTTTACACTAGGGTGGCCAATCTTGAATAAGATTTTTCTAATTTGTCGGCAAGAGCATATTCATAGTATTGCCGACTTTTTAGCCTCCCGTTACGGCAAGCGCCAAGGCATTGCTGCGACCACGACCCTGGTGATTTTACTGGCGACAGTACCGTATATTTCTTTACAGCTAAAAGCAGTTTCAGACACCTTGTCTTTGATCATCGATACCCATCAGGTCGGTAATCAGGATGTCACCCTGCTGATCGCCTTCAGCATGATAGGCTTTGCTTTGTTGTTCGGTTCCCGGCAGCTTGATGTCTCTGGCTATCATGCAGGTTTGGTTAGTGCTGTGGCCTTTGAGTCCCTGATCAAACTAGTGGCTTTATTTTTTGTCACGGGTTTTGCACTCTATTGGATGAGCGGCGTTTCACCAGAGCAAATTGAATTAAGTAAGCAAGACTTAAATACTATCGCGGTCAGTGACTCAATTGACCTGCGCTTTTTTGTTGAAATGTTTCTTTCGGCGTGCGCTATTTTTTGCCTGCCTAGAATGTTCCATATAGCCTTTGTCGAGTGCCAATCAGAAAATCACTTGCGCACCGCCAGGTATGTCTTTCCTATTTACCTGACACTCATCGGTTTGTGTATCTACTTTATCGCTCAGGCAGGAAACCTGATGTTTGCAGATGGGCAAGTCTCGGCAGATACCTATGTCATCTCAATCCCATTGGCTCAAGAGCAGCAAACACTTTCTTTAATTGCCTTTCTGGGTGGCTTTTCTGCGGCAACCGCAATGATCATCGTGGCAACCGTCACCTTAAGCCAAATGCTAAGCAACGACGTTATTCTACCAATCATTATGCTTCGTCCAAAAGGGGCGAATCGTTTTAAAGACTACACACAATCGCTTATTTTTGCGC
>NZ_LWFE01000270.1:0-1522 GCF_001635675.1 Oleiphilus sp. HI0061
CCATCAAATTATTGTCATGAAGCGATAAAAGTGGCTAAAGCTTCTTATTTTTTGCATGGTAATCAATCGTTAGCTTGCGGCCAAGCGATTCTGGGAGGATAATGCCTGTTTAGATTATGTACAGCTAAAGGCAACTATTCGAATAGGGGTAATATTATTCCGTCACAGCCCATGCTGAACATAGGATCAGGAATGTTAAGGTCAGGGTGACCGTTGTGGTATGGAACAATTTTGCTTTTATTAGTCTGGTTTGCGCTCTATTGAGTACAGCCAGTGCAGTACTTTGCTTATCGGCAAAACGCCAGGGAGGGTCGATTCTTTTTGGCCTAATCTGTACGCTCTTGGCTCTCTGGTCTTTTAGCTTGTTCGTTGGAATGTCTACCAACGAGCCTTCACAAGCTTTGTTTTGGGCACGTTGTGCTAACTCAGTCGTGTTATTCCTTCCGGTCTTGTTGTTTCACTTTGTTGTAAGCTTTGTGGGTAAGCAACATGCCTACGAGCGTGTTTCTTTCTCATACTATCTTTTATCGCTTCTCTATTTGAGTTTGATATTTATCGCTCCAGAGCATTTTCTACACAGTCCCAGCTTTCGTTTTGATGCTTTCTGGTTCCCTGTAGGGGGGAACTTGTTCTATCCGTTTCCGGTATTTTTTGCCGGGATTATTGGGCATACTCTATATGTCCTACTGCAAGAGAGAGCCGAAACAACCCGCTCAGGTAAGTTAAAGTTAGACTATCTGATCATGACGATTGCCCTGGGTTTTTTAGGGGGTGGGATGACGCTTTCTCTTGAGTTTGATATCAATATACCGCCTTATGGCTTACTTTCAGTCGCCCTTATGGTGGTGATATCTACCTACGCAGTATTGAAACATGACCTACTTGAACTGCCCGGGACGCTGAGTTTTGTTATCACGCGTTTGATGATTTACATTTGCATCGTTGGTTTCGTGGTTTTAATGCTTAAAGGTGGCATCTTTATAGATCAAGCGTATTTGAGTGTTTCTCAGACTGTATTTCTGGTTCTTATCACCATCTGTTCCTGTGAATTTTATGCAGCGATGAAATCTCGCTTACAAGCGTTTTCAGATAAAGTCCTGGTTCGTCAGAAACTTGATGCTGAGCGGCACTTTCGAGACCTAATGTATCAGCTAGATCAATCTGATGACTTTGAGTCGATGTTGCCAATTCTTCGGCAGTTTTTTGAGCAACAAAGCTATATCCATCACTATGCATGGTATTTGGATAGGGTTCTATTGGAGCGAACTTTATCCAGGAAAGAGTTGGAGCGCTTTGATGCGAATGACCTGAGCGCTGAGAGAAACTATCAACGCATACTATTTAGCGGCAGTGATGGACGCCGCCATGATCGTTTACCCTCTTCTATAAACGTGCACCTGCAGGGTGAGGCTGAGGAAAGAACGCTTAACGCCCAAATGGTTGAAATTATGTCAACTGAGCAGCTCGATGCTGCCTATGATTGGGTCGAAATGGTGCCGGGACGCGAGATGCTGGGTTTGCC
>NZ_LWFE01000271.1:0-1206 GCF_001635675.1 Oleiphilus sp. HI0061
GTCTGTTTTGCTTGCATAAGGTGTATCTATAACCAAAATATACCCAAGCATTGAATCGTGTATATTGCACCCTAGTGCCACGACGCCTGGCGTTTCAAACTTGATAGGAGATTCCGGCTTGTCGGCGTAAAGCTTTATTTCAAAGCGCTTTGGCTCTGAAAACGAATAAACATGATGTCTAATATTGTCGCTATTCGGAAAGCTCACTAAATCACCGACCTGAGCAATCAATACATGAGGGGCGAATTGCCTATTTTTCTGATCCATTATCAAGTTCGATGGAATACGCTTATTGCCAGACAAGGAAGCATATTCAGANTCGACTTGAAAATAAACGACACCATCGACAAGTGCTTGGCCATTTTGATCTTGAAGCGTTATATCGACAATTCCAGCAGCCTGACAGATATTAAATGACAGCCATGTCACGATGAAGATAAAACCCCGATCGAATGTATAAAGATTTGTAGACATAAGCGAAAATAAAACTAACTGGCAACATTATTAGAGTTTAGAACGAACAGTCTAGACCATGTGATGAAACTCTGTTTTGTTATAAATACTTGGCTAAGCAATTGTCTAACTCGATTGAGCGGTCATATTACGAAAAGAAAGCGGCGTCATGCCAAAACGTTTTTTAAACTGCCTGTGAAAGTGACTGAGATTATTGAATCCTATGTCTAGGGCAATGCGAGTAATGTCCTTTTTAGAAAACGCGAGTTGCTTTGCAGCATCATCGAAACGCAGTTGCAGAACAAACTCAATTAGACTGAACCCATACTTCTGCTTGAATTTTCGTGTAAGCTGGCTCCGAGATACTGAAAACCTCTTGCTCAAATCATCTAAATTGATATCTTCGACATAATGCCGTCTGACCCATGCAGTAATGTGATCAATATGATCGAAACTGATTTTAGAAAGAGCTGTGTCTTGATGCAGCCTCTCCATATGTAGAAGCAGCATTTTTATAAAGCAGTTTTCCGCAAATGATTGGTTCAAAAGAGAAGGTGACATCGAGAGTGCATCAACTTCTTGAATGCATCTTTCTAGATTGTCGCCCTGATCATTATTGGAATGAGACAGTGTCGTTTCTTGCTTTAGTTTTTCTATAAAGTCGTTATTGCATGGCGAACGCATTAAGTCGAGTGTGGCGGGTTTGATACAAGCAAGCAGTACTTCGCTACATGCTGACTCGCCATCAAAAAT
>NZ_LWFE01000272.1:0-1592 GCF_001635675.1 Oleiphilus sp. HI0061
CAGACCATCTACAAGGAAAGGCCTTTATCAGCATTACTTGTCAATAACTCATTTGAGATCCAAACCGCATCGAATTACGATATGACAGCTGTTGACCCTAATATTATCGATACTAGCTTGGCTTCAGCACCAAAGTTCCACGTTTTAACCGGTACAACCGAAGTTAGAATAGCGATCACTGTTCATGCATTTACCGGTGAAGGGGATACAGATTATCTACAGAACATGGATTATTATCATGAGCTAGGCGAGCAAAAAGAACGCATCAAGCAAGCAGCTCTTGAAGAAGTCTACCTTAAGAAGATTTATAAGGATCAAGAGTTTGATACAGGCAAATACTTCTATATCCGCATAATTGGGAAATCAGGCTTTGGTTTGGCAAAGCTCGACAAGAATACCTATGAAGTCCTTGAAATTTTTGCTTTGACAGATTTCGACATGAACACTTTGTGAACTGCAAATAATGCATTAAGGCGATAATCTAAGCTTTTATCACCTTAATGCGCAGCCCTAAGACTTTGCGCTGATGTGTTCAGCATCATCCTTGGAAAACGGATTAGTAATAGTCGAGCTAGAACCTTGAAGTACCGCCTCGGGGTGCCTTATTTCCATAATGCACTTTATGCGTTGTTCATCCTTCGTGTTAACATCCACTAAGATCAAGTGCTGACCTTCAATAATTTGTTCGTGAAACTTCTGGATCTTGTAGTGTTCAGTATTGAGCCCACCAACACCGCCAAACCACGCACCAAAGAACATGCTAAAGATCGCGATCACTAGCCATGCATTGAAGCTAAACTCCTCGATATAAGTAAAGGGGACTAAAAAAACAGCCCAATCATCCCACCGGACAATAAGCCTCGCTCTACAAAGCGCACGAAGTCGGTACGCTGAAGTGCACTCGCAGAGTGGAGATGATGACTATATAGACCCTCTTCATTAGTACTAATAATATGAAAGTTCCAGTCAGTAATACCATGCTCATGCAAATCTTTCGAAACTTGGTCGACACTGTCAATTGAAGGGCTAAGGTAATATAAACGTTTCATAGGACACCTCCGACTACAAATTAATGCTCTAATTTAAAAACGGAAAACCATATAACGATCTATCTTTATCATTAACTTAATTATAGCGCTAAAGATGCTGCTTTTTTGATCAGATATAGACCGTCTTATTCTATATAGATTTTTATTATCACTATTAAGTTTATGCAAGGTTAGTGCTTGTCCGCATATATGCCCTAGAATAGTTTTACTATTGAGACTTATCTATTCTTTGAGCGGAAACAAGCTGCTATCGCAGCATTCTTACAAAGTACATTATTTGGAATAATTAATATGACAGCAGGGGTGATTTTAACGGGTGGTGGTGCACGAGGCGCTTACCAGGCCGGTGTTCTTAAGGCAATTGCAGAACAGTTTCCTGGCTTTGACTATCCCTTTCCTGTCATTTGCGGCAGTTCCGCAGGAGCTTTAAACGCCGTGGGGCTAGGAGGAGGGGGTAAGATCTTCAGGCATAGTGTCGACAGTCTCGAAGATCTTTGGTTAAACCTTAGCTCTGATAAGGTATACAAATCCGACTATTGGAAT
>NZ_LWFE01000273.1:0-678 GCF_001635675.1 Oleiphilus sp. HI0061
CCAAAGAAGCCACCCATGCCCATTGCGACCATTTGCTTGAAACTATCGCTTACGCCAAGTGTTTCCCATACCACATGTGGCGTTAATAGGCCCACAAAGTGCCCCATCAAAACCATAATGATACCCACGTGGAAAGGGCGGCTGCCTTTTCGTAATTGAGCACTTTCTAACATCTGGCTTGAACCAGTTTTCCAGGTATATTGATCGCGGTCGTAACGCACAATCGAACCTAAAACGAACACTGCCAAAGCAATGTAGGGNTAAATTCCAAAGAATAAATGATTTAAGTAATCCATTTTCTTATCCTCTCTTATCGGAGATAGAAGATTGTGACGAGGACGGCGTGGCATCAAAACCTACCCAGTTAACCGGGATATCTTGGTCACGACGCTGAGCTTCGCTGGGTCGACGCGTTGAAGACTCGCAGCTTTTATCTAGTGACTCAGCACCAAACTTCACTTCTTCCTCTTCCCATTCTTTGTCGATTGCTTTTTTCGTGTCATCTCGCTTCTCATCAGCGATTTGCTCACGAATTTCGTCCAATTCGATCTTACTGTCAGCAAAGTCCAGAAGCGCCTCAAACAAAACCGAGTAATCACTTTTACGTTTTTCCAAGCGACACTGGATCAAGCCTAAAATATGCTCCATTTCCTGCAACCAATTCTGGGCGTTCTCTTT
>NZ_LWFE01000274.1:0-849 GCF_001635675.1 Oleiphilus sp. HI0061
GCCGTCAGTTACGCTTAGTACTAAGCGTAACTGACGGCCTTACTAGTCTAAAGAATCGCTACTATTTCGATAAGACCTTTAAGAAAGAAATTCACCGTGCTGCGAGGGACAGCCTCAGCTTTTCAGTTATTATGATCGATATAGATCACTTTAAGGTCCTTAATGATAAATACGGACATTTGTATGGTGACTACTGTCTAACTCGCTCTGCCGAGCTGATAAAAGCAGTTATCCATCGACCTTCGGATACCGTCGCACGCTATGGCGGTGAAGAAATAGCAGTGCTTCTACCCAATACGACATTAGACGGTGCTATGCGACTTGCCGAGCGCA
The DNA here is from genome assembly GCF_001635675.1 of Oleiphilus sp. HI0061. Lineage (NCBI taxonomy): Bacteria > Pseudomonadati > Pseudomonadota > Gammaproteobacteria > Oceanospirillales > Oleiphilaceae > Oleiphilus > Oleiphilus sp. HI0061. The sequence continues at coordinate 334 of NZ_LWFE01000274.1, forward strand.
TACGTGAGCAGTTCAAAGAAAACGAGTTTTTGGATTCGGGCATTTCAACCTTTTTAACTGTGAGCATTGGTGTATCCAACGCCACCCCTACTACAGACACAATCAAGCACGCGATTAAACTATTGGATATTGCCGATCAATGCCTGTATAAAGCAAAGGAAGCTGGGCGCGATCGAGTAATAGGCCAGAAATGCTATTTCGAGTAATACAGTGCCACTTTATCGTGGCCACTCACTGAAACACTCTCGCACTAATTCGACAAACGCCTCCTCACAAACACTAGCCATATTAAAATGAGAGTTTAAGGAATTATGTTCACAGGCATCGTTCAAGGTAAAGCAAGCATTCTTGAAATTTCAGGTACAGACAATCTAAAAACATTAAAAATAGGTTTTCCTGATGGCGCATTGAAAAACATAAGTAAAGGCGCAAGTATTGCAATTAACGGCACTTGTCTGACCGCTACCGCCTTTGATCTTGAGCAAAACTGGGCGAACTTCGACGTAATGCTCGAGA